>CAJNCE010000011.1:0-50990 GCA_905221185.1 bacterium
GACATTAAACCAGTTAGTCGTGGTTTAGGTCTTTCTCGGACTGCTAGATAGTTTTCTACTACTGTGCTTATTCTATTAGTCAAATCATGTTCGCTTTCTTTACTCAAACTAAACATACTTAATCCCCTTTACTGACCATTCCAAGCTGAATATATCGCCCATAATCAGGGCTTAAATCCTCGCTAGTTGTTTCAATCGTCTGTGTACTTTCTCGCTCGATTTGAGCGCTTTTTTTGCGGTCTCGGTGATTTAAATAAAGCAGTAAGCCAATCAGTACCACCGTAAAGATTACCGATTGTATATTGGTCAAATCTAATTCATTCATGCTATGCCCTCGCTTTGTAATTCTTGATATAATTTACTTGATAGCTTCGCTCCATCTTCAGAAAGTCGTACACCTCTTCTGGAGTTACTTTATCATCTAAAAAGTCAATGATGAACTGAAAGAGGTTCGGATTTCTATCCTTGATTTCAGTAATTTGGTTGTCAAATTCTGATTGTGTCATGTTATCTAGATCTAGAGTCATATTTTTCTCCATTAGCCTTTCCTTGTCCTTTTTCTTGCCTGTTTTCTATATGGTATGCTTCACCACTCCAAACGCTGGGCGATTGCGCCAAGTTGGCGAACGCTTGTAGCGGTGTTTCGTGAGTAATTACCCATCTTTCAGCTAAACAAGGCCTTAGAATCCCCCTGTCAGCGCTTGATTTCAAAACCTTTTCTAATTGCTTGCCTGCTCTTCGGTTTTTCTTTATGTATTTGATAGAATAGATATTTTTTGATATAATCAAAGCATAGAAAAAATTTCTATACTCTGAATTGTGTCGCTTGCTCGCCTTGGCCAAAATTTGAGCAAGTGATTTTTTTATTTTCTTTTTGCATGATTACTACCTGACTTTGGTTTATAAAGCAAGTCTTTACTTTCGATAAGATCTAGAATCCAACTGATTCCCTGTTCTACTGTTTCAAGAAATGCGCCCAGGTCTTCACTGTCCAAGTTCTCGTAGTTCATACAAAGATATTCGGCTAGTTGTCTGTCTTTCTCAACTAGCTTTTTAAAATCCTTGGGATACTTAGGAATTTCTAACCCCTTGGCATTTGTAACTGTCTTAAAATCATTTTCCATTTTCTATACTCCTATACTTTAAAAATTAATTCCTTAATTTCTGAATACCCCCTATTCAAGTTAATCATAGCTATTGCCATATCTTCCAAACGTTGGTAGTTTGTCAGTTCTGCACTTGTCAAGCCATCAATACCGTTCTTACTTTCTCGCTCCTTCATGAGTTGCGCTTTATTCTTCCCTGTCACTCCCTTTAGTAGTAAGTTTGTAAGAGTACTATAGGCATGCTTGGGGGCTTTCTCCCATGTTTGAATAGCTTCAGTTAAGCTTTTACGCTTTGGCTTTTCCAGTTCTCTTTGAAGATAGCGTTTAGAAAGTTCATTACGCATTTCAAAAAAGGCTTTGACTAGGTTCTTCTTAAACTCTTTTACGGGGTCTGTATTTCGTAAGTAAGTGATCAGCAATGTTGCTTGTTGCTCGTTCAAAATATAATCCCGTACATTTTGCCCACTCTCTGAAGGTGAAATTTTAAATTGCACCTTTCCGAAGCTTTCAAAGTCCTCTCGGTGCTTATTCAGCAAAATCTTCAAATGTCTGTGCTTAATTTCAGCACATTCTGCTACGATACTGCTCAGTGTATACGGCTCTTTCTTGCCGTCCATGTAAACCAGTTCCATTGGTTCACTCCTTTCTTCTTTTGTCAGTGCTTGCCACCTAAAACAGTACCAAGGTAAAGCATTAAAGTAGGGTAAAATCGGAGAATATGAACCCCTACAAACCCTTGATACTGCTATAGGTAGCAAGCAAAATATTTCTAGATTCTGTCTTATGCCCCTTTCTAGTAATCTTCAGCAAGCCATTCCATTACGCTAGCATAAATTCTTTTAGGAGCCTTATAATCACCTTTCAGAATTTTAGGAACCGTTTTAGGTGCAACACCAATTTCAAAAGCCAACTCATAATTTTTTAATTGTAGATCAGCTTTTTTTCTTCGTAACGCTTTCGCTTGTGATTGTGTAATAATCATTTTTATTTCTCCTTTTAATTTTTCATTCTCATTTTAAGAACAATTTAAGTATATACTCTATTTTTAAGAATGTCAAGCGCTTTTGTTCTTTTTTTGAGAATTTTTTATAGAAAAAAATTCTTTGCTATGATATAATCAACTTAAAATAATTAAAGTAGGTTATATATCGTGAAAATAAAACTCAAAGAATTAAGAGAAAAAGAAAATTTATCTTTGAACAAACTTAGAAAAATTTTAAAAGATAAATACGATATTACCGTTTCTGATAGTCAATTAATGTATTATGAAAACGGAACTCGAAAACCAAGAAACAATAAAGTATGGGAGAGCCTAGCGGATTACTTTGGGGTTAGTGTCGCATTTCTTTTAGGCCATGATGAAATATCTCCTGAAGAGATGACTACTAAATTACAAGATTTTTTCGAAAATCTTGATATGAATGAATTAAATAACATTAAACCAAATTATGATTTGCTAAAAAAGGTTCAATCAGCATATGAAAACGTTGAAGAACATATAAACAATCCAAAAAAATACGAGAATTTTGGCAAAGGTTTAGCTGATTTTAATCAAAGCTACATGCTAACTATCGAAAAGTTAATAGTTAATGATATAGAAATGGGGACGAATTTTGCAGATATTTTAATCAACTATATTTCTTTAAATGACTATGATAAAAAAATAGCTTTTGATTTAGTTCAAAAACTATCTGAGAGAGACGACGAAAAGGAGTAACCCCCATGGGATTTTTTGACACTGTAAAACAAGAGGGTAGTTTTTCTACCGCATCTGGAGTAAATGGACTACACTACGTTGTCCTTCAGGTAACTTTGAAAGAAAAGTTTTTCGGCACTGGATCAGGAAACCTTACAGAATTAGAAGATGTTATCAATAAACAAGCTTCTAAAGGTTATCGCCTGCATACCATCACAACCGCCAATGGTGGAAGCAAAGGACTAGGCGGTGGCGACCGTATCCAGGCTACAATGGTTTTTGAGAAGATTATCTAATCAATATCCTTTATAAGCCTCATAATCGCTTTATTTTCTTACCTGGTACATTTTACCGTTCGTCCTCTTAAAATCGAAAATAGAGGGGTTCTCGTAGCTCCTAGCATAGTATAAACTCAAAACCTTTTCTAATTGCTTGCCTGCTGATGGAAAGGAATACTATGTAAATAAAACAAATCACAAAAAAAGACGGTTCAATAGTATATCGTGCTAATGTCTATCTTGGTGTTGATAAAGTCACTGGAAAAGATGTAAAGACAAGCATAACAGGGAGAACAAAAAAAGAAGTTAAGCAAAAGACAAAAGAAGCTGAAATTGCTTTTTTACAAAACGGATCTACTAGATTCCAGGCTTCAAATATTACTACCTACAAGGAATTAGCTTCCTTATGGTGGGAAAGTTACAAGCATACAGTAAAACCTAACACACAATTAAACGTTAGAAGACTGCTAGATAACCATATCTTACCTTTATTTGGCTCTTATAAGTTGGATAAACTAACTACTCCACTTATTCAAAATGTAGTCAATAAACTTGCTGACAAAACCAATAAAGGAGAAGAAGGCGCTTTTCTATACTACGATAGCTTACACGCTTTAAATAAGCGTATTTTACAGTATGGTGTAGTCATGCAAGCTATACCGTTTAATCCTGCTCGAGAGGTAATATTACCTCGCAACACACAAAAAGCAAAGCGAGAAAAAGTAAAGCACTTTGATAATGATGAATTAAAAAGCTTTCTTAAATACTTAGATACTCTGGATGTAAGTAGGTATCGCTATTATTATGAGATAACACTTTATAAGTTTCTACTTGCTACCGGTTGTCGTATCAATGAAGCTTTAGCTTTATCATGGTCTGATATTGACTTAGATAATGCCATTGTGCATATCACAAAAACACTAAACTATAATCAAGAACTCAATAGTCCTAAATCAAAATCTAGCTATCGTGATATCGATATAGATCAAGCGACTGTTAGTATGCTGAAGCAGTACAAACATAGACAAGTACAAGAAGCTTGGCAACTTGGGCGCTCTGAAACTGTAGTCTTTTCTGACTTCATAAATGAGTACCCCAATAATCGAACTCTACAAACCAGGTTAAGAACTCACTTTAAACGTGCTGACGTACCTAACATTGGTTTTCATGGTTTTCGCCATACTCACGCTAGTCTCTTGCTTAACTCTGGAATACCTTACAAGGAACTTCAGCACCGTCTAGGACATTCCCAATTATCTATGACCATGGATATATACAGTCATCTCTCAAAAGAGAACGCAAAAAAAGCAGTCTCATTCTATGAAACTGCACTAAAAAGTTTATAACTGAACAAATAACTGAACAAACCCAGAAATCAACATTTTAAGACAAAGCAAAAAGCCCACTGTTGTAGGCTTTCTGTAAGATATTTCTTAAAATTAAAGCATTTTGTTGTAGAATTCAACGACAAGTGCTTCGTTGATTTCTGGGTTGATTTCGTCGCGTTCTGGCAAGCGAGTCAATGAACCTTCCAATTTTTCAGCGTCGAATGATACGAATGCTGGACGTCCAAGAGTAGCTTCTACTGCTTCAAGGATTGCTGGAACTTTCAATGATTTTTCACGAACTGAGATCACTTGACCTGGAGTTACGCGGTATGATGGGATATCAACGCGTTTTCCGTCAACAAGGATATGACCGTGGTTTACGAATTGACGAGCTTGACGACGAGTAGTCGCAAGACCAAGACGGTAAACAACGTTATCCAAACGACGTTCCAAAAGAAGCATGAAGTTGAAACCTAGGATTCCGCCTTTGATTTTTGTAGCTTGTACGAACAAGTTACGGAATTGTTTTTCACCTACACCGTAAGTGAAACGAAGTTTTTGTTTTTCAGCCAATTGCAAACCGTATTCTGACAATTTAGAACGGTTGTTTGGTCCGTGTTGTCCTGGTACGTAGTTACGACGTGCCAATTCTTTACCTGTACCTGTAAGTGAAAGGCCAAGGCGACGAGCTTGTTTCCAAGATGGTCCTGTATAACGTGACATGTGAATGTCCTCCTGATATAAATAATATTTCGGTGGAAATAGTCACTTAGAAAGCCCTGATTCGTGCAGATGCCCTTCGCCTAAACAGCCAAGGTTACTTATCATAAGACACCTGTTGACGAGCTTCATGCTTTCCTGCTGATATTTCACACAAAATCCATTTTACCATGAATAGTTGGATTTGTAAAGGGGTTACTAAGCTTTATTTTCACTACCAGAGAGATTGAGAAGGAGGGTAAAGGTGCTTCCTAGGCCGTACTGGCTGCTGACTGTGATTTCTCCCCCCAATTGATGGGCCAATTCACGCGCAATCGCAAGGCCTAAGCCATGACCACCTGTTTTCATATTACGCGAAGTTTCGACACGATAAAGGCGTTTGAAAATATTCTCCAAGGCCTCTGGAGCAATGCCCTGCCCTTCATCGGTCACACTGATTGAAAGCTGGTTTTTCTCCAGCTTAGCTACCACCTCCAGCTTGGTTCCTGGAGCAGAATATTTAAAAGCGTTATTGACCAGATTCACCAAGATACGAGAAAGTTTAGCATAATCTCCCTCAATCCGGGCAGACTCTGGAATCACCTGCAAGTGGACATCTCGCTCCTCCTGCTCAATCAAGAACTGAAATTCACTCATGCACTCAATCAAAAGCTGATCCAGAAAAATGCTGTCTTTGCTAGTAGTTTCTACCTGATTTCTAGCTGTGTTTAGGGTCAAAAAATTCAACTCTTCAACCAGTTTATTAAGCCTTTCTGTCTGGCGTCCAATGGTTGCTAGATAATGGTCCTGTTCTCCTTCCTTGATAACTCCATCCAAAATCCCTTCTACCGTCGCTTGGATTGAAGTGATAGGAGTCTTGATATCATGCGATAGCTGGGCAATCATTAAGCCCTTTTCTCGTTCGCTTTCTTCCAAGGAATTGAAGGTTTCCTGCAAATCATGGGACATTTCATTGAAAGCCTGCCCTAACTGCTGAAATTCCATAGGTCCTTGAACCTCCAGACTTGAAGAAAAGTCCTTGTCCGCTACCCGCTTGGCATGTTCCTTGAGTTTGCCCAATGAAGTAAAGACCGGCGATAGGAGAAAGAGACTAATCCCAGCACCAACAAAACTTGCGATTAAAGTCATGCCAATCAGGAAATAAATTTCTCTTTGCTCAATTAACATGCGCTGGATGGCCCAAAAAACCACGATAATCGTTAGGAGTGTTGAAATGATATACCCCACTAAAATATAACTTTTTAATTTCATTGACTACCTCGTGCTTTCTCAATTTTGTAGCCCAAGCCCCAGACAGTTTTGATAGTAGGCGTTTCTGTACTAGCATGTTTAGCCAACTCCTGTCGGAGAGCATGAATATGAACATTCAAGGTATTAGTGTCATCCACATAGTCTTCCTGCCAGACCTTTTCATAGAGGTCTGTCTTAGAGAAAACCCGCTCTGGATTGCTGGCTAAAAGCCATAGAAGTTCGAAGGATTTGACTGTCAAATCAAGCGCCACATCTCCGACTTGAACCTCATGGCTACCGTGATTCATCCGTAAATCCCCGAGACTGACAACCTCTGTCTCACCTCCACGATGAAGGCGACGCAAGATATTGTGGACACGCAAAACTAACTCACGTGGGCTAAAGGGCTTGGCAATAAAGTCATCTGCCCCTAAGCTCAGGCCATAAATCTTGTCCTGCTCACTGGTCTTAGCCGTGATAAAGAGAAAAGGCTGATCCGGAGACTGATACTGAACTTCGCTAATCAAATCATAACCATCCATCCGAGGCATCATGATATCTGTAATAATCAAATCAATCGCTTTTCGCTTGAAGATTTCCAAGGCCTCTACTCCATCATGAGCCACCAAAACCTGATACCCTGCCTGAACCAGATAGCGTTGATGAATATCTGTGATTTCTACCTCGTCGTCAACGAGTAAAATTGTCTTTCCCATCTGTCTCTCCTTTGAAAAAAACAGTGCTATACCACAATAGTATAACACTATTTTAATCGCTTTACGAACATTCTAATCGCTATCTGGATTTCTCATATCCTAGATAGAAAGTCTGTAGTTAGACTAGTCATTTTCCTCTTTTTTAGTTTTCAAACCAAGGCCACCTAGTAGTCCAGCCAAGGCAAGTCCAAAGAATCCAAGAGTAGCCATTGATGTTTGGGCTTCACCAGTATATGGAAGCATGTCTTTTTGCTCTTTCATTTGATCAGCCATCATTGGATTTGACGCCTTGTTATTAGCTGCCATCTTGCCTTCATCAGACATTTTTCTTGAGGCTGCTGGAGCTTGATCTTGTTTCATGCTTGGTGTTGCCATTGGCTGGCTAGCATTCATGGTTTTGTCCTGCTCTTTGTTAGGCATCATCTTATCCTGGCTAGCAGCTGGCATTTGAGATTTCATCTCATCTTGATGAGCACTTGGCATTTGAGCGTTCATCTTAGACGCATCTTGATGACTATTCATCATTGGAGCCTGCATAGCTGAACCATTAGAAGATGGGACAAAGCCTGATTGCATCGGAGTAAGAGACTGATGTCCATTCAAGTTCACTGTCAAATCCTTAGTCGCTACAAGGTTGCTCAAGTCTGCCTTGCCATCTTTCGCGCCGTACACTTTGATAGTAGCTTTATAGCTTTGCGTACCATTTTGTTTCAAGAGGTCTAGAAGGTCTTTATCTGATTTTCCTTGAGTGCCAGCCAAATCCACTTCGTAGAAGTAAAGACCTTTGCCCAATTTTTCTACTGGTGGAAGAGCTGGATTTTTAGCAGAACCATTGTCAGACCATGGAGCCTTATCTGATGCTTTCAAAATCAAACGAGTTAACATACCATCACCAGCGAAGAATTCATATGGAATGACTTGGTTGACGCCAGCTGTGAATGGGCCTGGGAAGTTGGCCTTATCCAAGTAAGTGGCTGGAACATCTACTGTGTCTTTAGTATTATCGGCTACACCTTTTTGCACTTCAGCTGGAGTAGTTAAACCATTCAAATTGACATCCAATTCTTTAGTCGCTACAAGGTTGCTCAAGTCTGCTTTGCCATCTTTTGCACCGTACACTTTGATGGTTGCCTTGTAACTTTGAGTGCCATTTTGTTTCAACAAGTCTAACAAATCTTTGTCTGATTTGCCTTGAGTCCCTGCCAAATCCACTTCGTAGAAGTAAAGGCCTTTGCCCAATTTTTCTACTGGTGGAAGAGCTGGATTTTTAGCGGAACCATTGTCAGACCATGGAGCCTTATCTGATGCTTTCAAAATCAAACGAGTTAACATACCGTCTCCAGCGAAGAATTCATATGGAATGACTTGGTTGACACCGGCTGTGAATGGGCCTGGGAAGTTGGCCTTATCCAAGTAAGTGGCTGGGACGTCTACTGTGTCTTTAGTATTGTCTGCCACACCTTTTTGAACTTCGGCTGGAGTAGTTAAGCCGTTCAAGTTAACATCCAAATCTTTAGTCGCTACAAGATTAGTCAAATCAGCCTTGCCATCTTTTGCGCCGTAAACCTTAATTGTAGCTTTATAGCTTTGAGTGCCGTTTTGTTTCAAGAGGTCAAGAAGCTCTTTATCTGATTTGCCTTGAGTACCTGCCAAATCCACTTCATAGAAGTAAAGACCTTTGCCCAATTTCTCTACCGGTGGGAGAGCAGGATTTTTAGCTGAGCCGTTGTCGGACCATGGAGCCTTATCAGAAGCTTTCAAGATCAGGCGTGTTAACATACCGTCACCAGCGAAGAACTCGTATGGGATGACTTGGTTGACGCCAGCTGTGAACGGACCAGGGAAATTGGCCTTGTCCAAGTAAGTGGCTGGAACGTCTACTGTGTCTTTGGTATTGTCGGCTACGCCTTTTTGTACTTCAGCTGGTGTAGTTAAGCCGTTCAAGTTGACATCCAAATCCTTAGTCGCTACAAGGTTGCTCAAATCGGCTTTGCCGTCTTTAGCGCCATACACTTTGATAGTAGCTTTATAACTTTGCGTACCATTTTGTTTCAAGAGGTCAAGAAGTTCTTTGTCAGATTTGCCTTGAGTGCCAGCCAAATCTACTTCGTAGAAGTAAAGACCTTTGCCCAATTTTTCTACTGGTGGAAGAGCTGGATTTTTAGCTGAACCATTATCTGACCATGGGGCCTTGTCGGATGATTTCAAGATAAGGCGAGTTAACATGCCATCACCTGCGAAGAATTCGTATGGAATGACTTGGTTAACACCGGCTGTGAATGGGCCTGGGAAGTTGGCCTTGTCCAAGTAAGTAGCTGGAACATCTACCGTATCTTTGGTATTGTCGGCCACTCCTTTTTGAACTTCAGCTAGAGTAGTTGCTGGTTGAGCTTCATTTGCTTCACGGTCTTGTCCAGTAACTGCAGGAGCAGGATTTGTCGCAGGTTTAACCGCATCTTCTGTTTCTTTCTTAGATTCTGGTTTTGCTTGCACTTCTTCTTTTGGTGCTACTACTTGGTCTTTAGCAGCCACATCCGCTTTCTCTGGAGAGCTTGTAGTATCCAAGCTTGCTTTAGGTGCTGAGTCTGCCTGTTCTGAAGGAAGAGCTGTATCGACTGCTTCTTTGAGAAGTTCTGCTGGTAAGTCGCTCTTTGCACTCACCGAAGTAGCGTCTGGTACGACTTGAGCAGGGGTCGGATTGACTACATCGGCACGCACCGAACTTGGTTGACCAACTAGGACAAAGAAGCCACTGGCCACAACAACTGAGGCAACACCGACACTGAGACGGCGAATAGACCAACGAGTATATCTTTGATTTGGATTGAATTTCATAGGATTCTCCTTAGAGTTTTTCTTTATTTGATGACTCTAGTATAATCTCCTAAAATTAAAAAGGATTAAGAAAAAGTTAAAATTTTTCTTAAATCCCTCTTATAAAATACTTATATTAATTAAATCCATAAACAGATTTGGTGATTTGATAGACGACATTGGAAAGTTTGCGAGCTGGCAAGACTGAATGTTTGGTCAAACGGCTGAGCATGGTCTTCCGAATAGCCTGAAAGACCTCTGGATTTTCCTGCTGAATATAGGTCCACAGCTCCCGTTTTTTAGCCAGATGCTCCGCTGTGCCTGCTCGGTTAAGCAAGGCGCTAGAAATAACCGTCGTAATCTCAATGTGATTCAGTAGATATTCTCTCATTTTGGGGTGGCTTACTTTGGACAAATCAAGCTGGTCTACCAAGAGTCGATTGACCTTAAGTTGCTGGTCAATACGCTTAATCATCACTTGCTCATTGACAGACTGGTCCTCACGCCCAATCAAATAACGATAGAAATCGACAGGCAAATAATACATGGTCTTAACCTGCTGAAGGGGGGTAAAGACAAAGAGATTATCGACATAAAAAGTATGCTCAGGCAGTTGGAACTGGCTCGCTCGCAACAAATCTGTCCGGTAAATCAGCGAGTGCATCATGATATACTGGCCTTTTGAAAAATTTCCGACCTGGTCCCAGCCAAAAATCTGCTGGACAGGCAAAACTGACTCATAACTCATACTCTTCTTACGAGACTGACCTTCCTTTTCATAGACAAAATTGGTCACAAAGGCGTCCACCTCTTGCCCTTCACTCTCTAGTTCTTGCAAGGTTTCCAAAATTTTCAGATAGGCACGGGGATCCACCCAGTCATCACTATCAACCACTTTAAAATAGCGCCCAGAAGCCTCTGCCAAGCCACGATTGACAGCACCGCCATGGCCCTTATTTTCCTGATAAATAGCTCTCACAATGTTAGAATACTTGCTGGCTAAATGCTCAGCGATTTCCTGAGTCTGGTCCTGAGACCCGTCATTGATAATCAAAATCTCAACTTGCTCACCACCAATCACTAGCGACTCCACACAGTAATGAAGATAGGCTGCGGCATTATAGCTAGGAATGGCGATAGACAATAACTTCATAATCTACTCCTTTAGGGGACTGATTTTTTCTTATACTCTTCGAAAATCTCTTCAAATCGCGTCAACGTCGCCTTGCCGTAGATATGGTTACTGACTTCGTCAGTTCTATCCACAACCTCAAAACGGTGTTTTGAGCAGCCTGCGGCTAGTTTCCTAGTTTGCTCTTTGATTTTCATTGAGTATTACTCTCTCTTGTCACTTCTTTCTATTCTACCATAAAGTCCAGTTTTTGAAGGACTTTTACTGGAATACAAGGGTTGCTATCTTGAACATTAAAAAGAGGGAAATTCCCTCCTTACGAATTTAATTCTGCTAAGTCGTCTAGATACTGGTTATTAATGACTGCCAAGATATAAGCATCTGCTTTCAAGAGATCATTGGGACCAAACTGGACATCCAGTGGTGAATTTTCTTGTTCACGAAATCCTAGAACATTGAGGTTGTATTTACCACGTAGATCCAGCTGGCTCAGGCTTTGACCTGCCCAAACACTCGGAATTTTCATCTCCACGATAGACACATTTTTATCCAGCTGAAAGACATCAACATTGTTATGAAAGAGAATGGTCTGCGCTAGGGACTGCCCCATCTCATACTCAGGTGAGATTACTGAGTCGGCACCGATTTTTTCCAGTACCTTCTTGGCTGTCTGACTTTTGACCTTGACAATAACCCTTGGTACCCCCAAACTCTTACAATGCATCACTGCAAGCACACTCGACTCCAGATTTTCCCCTGTTGCGACCACAACCGTATCACAGGTATCAATTCCTGCGGTTCTGAGGAGTTCCTCGTCTGTAATATCGCCAACAACTCCACGCGCCAAAACTGGCTCAAATTGATTGATGCGCTCGGCGTGGTCGTCAATAGCAATAATATTCATATCTTGCTTGGCTAGGGCTGTCAGGACACTACTCCCAAAAATCCCCAAACCTAAAATTCCAATCGTACGATCTGACATCGTTCTTCCTTTCTTATCCAATACTTATATCTGCTTTCATATACTGAATCAAATCTTTCTTATCAGGCTGGTAATCCGCTAGACTAACCAGCAAGGTCAAGGGACCGATACGGCCAATAAACATAAGCAACATGACAATGCTGAGGGCTAGCTTGCCCAATTCTGGTGTCAGATTTGCCGTTACCCCAACTGTCGCAAGGGCTGAAATGGTCTCAAACATGAGGTAGATAAATCGTGGTGTTCCTTCTGCCGTAATTCCCAGCAACATCAAGCCCAACAAGAAGGTCATCAAAAAGATAATGAAGACACTAAAGGATTTTTGGACTGTTCGAGCCTCAATGGTTCTCTGCGCAACATTGGCATGAGGCAAGCCCAGCAATTCACTGCGCGCAAAGACCAACAAGACGAAGAAGGTCGTAATCTTGAGACCCCCAGCCGTCCCTCCAGGTGCTCCACCCAGAAACATCTGCAGGATATAGATAAACAAGGTCACAGGCCGTGCTTGGGTGTAATCAATAGAGGCAAAACCAGCCGTTCTCATGCTGACGGTTTGGAAAAAGCTGACTAGCACTTTCTCTGGGACACCAAGATTGCCAATGGTTCCAGGATTGTGCCACTCCGTAAAGAGTGTGGATACTGTCCCAAACAGCAAGATCCCTGCGGTCAAGAAGAGAACCAGCTTGGTATGAAAACGCAGACGACGCTTTTTCTTCTTGCCTAGCTGGGTTGCCAAGTCAAACCAGACCATAAAGCCCAGACCACCCGTGATAATCAAACCAGCAATGACCAGATTGATTAAAGGATCCGTCTGATAATTCACTAAACTGCTACTGCCGAAATTATCAAAACCAGCATTACAAAAGGCTGAAATAGCTAAAAAAATAGAGGTAAAAATGCCTCGTCCCCAACCAAACTCAGAAATAAAACGGAAACTTAGCAGGAAGGCACCCAAGCCCTCCACCAGAAAAGTCGTCAAAAAGATGGACCGCATAAAGGCCTTCAGTGACCGAGTCTCCCCGTAACTAAAGCTCTCTTGAATAGTTTCACGACTGCGAAGACTGAGCTTTTGCTTCCCCTGAATATAAAAGACCCCGATAAAGGTCATGAGTCCCAGACCACCAATCTGTATCAAGAGCATACAAATCAGCTGGCCCCAGACATTATAGGTGGTAGCTACCGGTTGCGTAAAAAGCCCAGTCACACAGACCATGGACACCGTCGTAAAGAGATGGTCAAAATAAGTAGCCTGAGAACCACTGGCCTGGACAAAAGGCAAACTCAAAAGGAGAGAACCTATAAAAATAACTCCAGCGAAACTTAAAAAAATCCGACGAGCTGGCGAAAGCCCGCCCAAGGCCCTTTCAAGTTTTTTCACAAATAATTTGAATAACATACACCCATTGTACCATAAAAAGAAGGAGAGTAGCTAGATCTGAGAGGCTATCTCAAGGCAGAGTTCCAAGGCTTTTTCGAAAGCCTCTGAACCCCAGTCACGACTATCGTGCTGATTCAAGTCGGCTAGAGAGTCCGCTGTAAATAACAACTCTCCCCAGAGGACCCCACGCAGTTGAGCCACTGCCGCCAGTGCAGAACACTCCATCTCCACAACAGCACAGCCTTCTTCCTTGCGATAAGCCACCTTTTCAGCCGTTTCTCGGTAAAAACCATCTGTGGACCAGGTCAGGACTTCTTCATAGGGAATCTCTCTGTCTTCCAAAACTCGCTCAATGGCAGCAATAGCCTCAGGCTGAATTTCCATATAACGAGAAGGTGCCACATAGTGGTAGCTGGCTCCTTCATCTCGCAGAGCACGAACAGGGACTAGAAAGACGTTTTCTTCTATATCAGCCAGCACACCACAGGTACCAGTGGAAATGATCTGCTCCACACCATAGCCAATCAACCAATCTATAAACTGGGCTGCTGGGGCAGATCCAACAGGAGCCTGAGCCAGACAAATTTCCTCGCCCTTGTAGTTCACGACATAGACTGGATAGGTCTTGGTGGCAGAAACGAATTCACCGACACAGTCCGCCCCTACTTCCCACGCATAACGGTCAATCTCCTCACCTAAAAATGCATAGACACACTTCTTGGGCAAGTGCAAATCCAGCCCCTCGTGATTGGGCATAATAACCGCCTGAGGGTTGTCGTCAAACTCTAAAATGGGAATCGCATGTTTCTGAATCATAGCCCACCTCCTCTGATTTTGTACTATTGTATCAAAAGATGGCAGAGTGTCAAGGGGCTGTCTTTATCAAATCTGACATCTCCTCTTCCATGCATTTAAGAAATCGTTGCACCGCTGGAGAGGTCGGTTTCTGTTTTGGCAACGCAAGGCCCAGCGAGACAAAACGTGGTGGATTTAAAGGTAACTGTACTACATCTTCTTTCCAATCCTGTGCAATCATAGCTTGATTAAAACTCACCCCTAAACCTGCTTTTACTAGCTGATAGGTCGTAAAGCCATCTTTTGTTGTAAACCGTGTTTTTAAATTTAAACCTTCTTGCTCAATTAGTCTGTCCTGGTCTGTATCTTGCCCAGGTAAGGTATGGATAAACTCCTCTGCCTCCAAATCCTTTATCTCGTATTGAGTTTGTCTAGCCTTAGGATGATTTTTGGGGAGCCAAACAAGAAGTGGATCCCGATAGAGTTCTTCCCAACTATAGTCCGTCTTGTCTTGAGGTTCTGCACATAAACAGATATCGACAGATTTTTCTGCCAACCACTTAGCTATTTCCTTATTCCCACCCTCCAACAACTTGATCTGGATATTGGGATAACTTTCTGAAAAAACTTTTAAAATACGAGGCATCCAAATGGAAGACACACTAAAGTAACAGGCAATCGTGATGGAACCACGAACGACTCCCTTGATATCATCACTCATCTCTTGCGCAACCTGACTGGATTCAACGATTTCCCTGAAATAAGGCAACATCAATTTCCCATTTTCAGTTAAGCGAACCCCTTTTTTACTGCGGATAAACAAGGAAAATTCTAATTCCTCTTCCAAACTCGAAATCATTCTAGTGATTCCTGACTGAGTATAATTGAGTTGTTCTGCTGCAGCTGAAAATGAACCTGTTTCACTAGCTATTAGAACTGCCTGGCACTTACTTGCGTCCATTTTTTACTCCTTTTCTTTTATCTATTCCATTTTATCATAGTTGATATGATTTTTAGCCGTTTGTGTAATGAATTGATTTCTTGTACAATAAACATATCAATCAAGAAAGAGGTCTCTTATGACTAAGGAAATCCTAAATTTTGCAAATGATTATCTTCAGGGAGCACATCCTGCGATTCTCAAACGAATCATGGAAACCAATGAAATGGAAATGAGCGGATATGGCAGCGATGCGATTAGTGCAAGTGCTATTGAAAGCATCCGAAAAGCCTGCGCTTGTCCGCAGGCAGCAGTCCATTTTCTTATCGGTGGAACCCAGACCAATCAAGTCATGATTGACAGCCTCCTCCAATCTTACCAAGGGGTGATTGCTGCAAAAACTGGTCATATCAGCGTTCATGAGGCTGGTGCTATCGAATTTGGAGGTCACAAGGTACTCGAACTAGAGGGGACAGATGGAAAATTAACTGCCCAGCAAATTAAAGAAACCATTGAAGATTATTGGGCTGATAAAAATCATGAGCATATGGTCATGCCAGGAATGGTCTATCTCTCTCAACCAACTGAGCTCGGAACTCTTTATTCAAAAGCAGAATTAGAAGCTATTTCACAGGTTTGTAAGGAAAAGAATGTCAAACTCTTCGTAGATGGTGCTCGTCTTGCTTACGCACTTGCCTGTCCTGAAAATGATGTCAATCTTGCTGATTTGGCTCGCTTATGCGATGCATTCTATATTGGCGGTACAAAATGTGGTGCTCTTCTCGGGGAAGCAGTTGTTATCCCAAATCCTCAACTCCTTCCTCACATGACCCCCATTATCAAACAACACGGAGCCCTTCTAGCCAAAGGAAGACTCTTAGGCATTCAATTTGACGAATTGTTTAAAGATAAGCTCTATCAGACGATTGGCAAAGATGCGATTTCCTACGCCAACCAAATTCGTCTAGCTTGTAAAAATGCTGGTCTCCCCCTTTATTTTGAAAATCCAACCAATCAAGTCTTCTGTATTGTGAATGATGAACAGATGAAAAAACTGGCCCAAAAGGTGATTTTCTCTTACTGGGAAAAATATGATGAGAACCATACCGTCATCCGTTTTGCTACTTCATGGTCTAGTCAAAAAGAAGATGTAGAAACTCTATGCAAAGTGATTGAGGAGTTGAGTCTGGGACAATAGTCCCTTATCTCCAAAAAAGAGTCTGGGACAAAAACTCAATTTCAGGAGAAAATGAAGTAAATCTTCCCACAACAAAAGGCATATTATCAAGCTTTTTCAACACTTGATAATATGCCTTTTTCTTATCTTGAAATTTTTTACCAATCTCTTTATTTCACAGGTATTTCCTTAATCACGCGCGCAGGATTGCCAGCTAGGACAACATTGTCACCAAAGGACTTGGTAATCACGGATCCTGCTCCTGCAACGACATTATTTCCCAGTGTCACTCCAGGAAGGACAATGACGCCACCACCAGCCCAGAAATTATCTCCGATTGTGATAGGCTTTCCGTACTCGATACCTGAATTGCGCTCCTGCGGATCTAGTGGATGGAGGGGAGTCAAGAACTGACAGTTGGGACCGATCATAGCATTGTCTCCGATACGAATAGGGCAGATGTCCAGCATGGTCAAGTTCCAGTTAGAGTAAAAATTTTCCCCTAGATGGATATTGACACCGTAGTCCACCATCAAGCGCGTATTGATATAAAGATTTTTCCCGGTTGAGCCAAACCAAGTCTTGATGATTTCGGCTCCTTTTAAGGGATCTTCTTCCTTGTTAAAGGCAACCTGTTTTTGGCGAGAAGCCTGAGCCAAGGCTCTCAGTTCTGGGTCTGATGGACGGTAAAACTCGCCTGCTATCATTTTCTGGTATTCGCTAGTCATAGTATTTTTCTCCTTATCCCCTACTATCATATCAATTTTCGACATATCTGACTAGGATAAGGAGCACTTTCCACAATTGATGCTCTGATTGTCATCATATCCTGTCTAAGCGAACACGAGTCACAATTCCATCTGGGTCTGTGATTTCCAGCTGGCTAGATGTCAACCACTTGATTGGTGCATCAATTTCTTGTGCTCGCTGCACAATCGTTAACAGTTCTTCCTTACTAGCAATTTCAATGACATAGTAGGCCAAACCTGGCAAACCTTGCTTACGCGGATCCAGACCTTTTCCTCCCCATTCATTGACTGCTAAATGATGATGGTAGTCCCCAGCTGCAATCCAACTAGCACTAGGTACACTGAACTTATCCTCTAGCCCTAACACCTTTTGATAAAACTGGCTGGACTTTCGACTATCCTTGACGGACAGGTGGATATGCCCCATTCTCGTACCTTCTGCTAGGATAAAAGGCTCTACTCTTTCCCCCAACTCATAGATATCCTGCGCCGCAAGAACCTCAGTCACCCCGATAATGCGTCCATCTTCTCGAATATCCCATGTAGAAACCGGCTTGTCTCGATAGAGTTCAATACCATTTCCCTCTAAATCCTCCAAGTAAAGGGCCTCACTGTAACCATGGTCTGCACCGCCCACAAGAGGAATCTGTAAATCTGTCAGGTGTTTCAAGACATCCGCCAAAGCCTTTCGTGTCGACAAGAGAATAGCCAGATGGTAAAGACCATAATGTTCCCTTACTTCACCGCTCTCTTGTGCTTGAATCAAGTGTACCAAGGCTTTTCCACCAAGTCCCAGAATAGCATCTGTATCAGTTTGAGATAAGATTTCTAAACCAATAATCTGCTGATAAAAGGCTGTTTGACTGACCAAATCCTTCACATTTAAAACTGCCTCTGCTAAATAAATGTGGCTCTTGTATTCATAGGTCATAAATATTTCCTCTCTTATTGTAACTTTAATTATTACAACTATTATATAACTTCCATCAAGAAAGTCAAGCCAGACAACTTGAGGCCTCTATTCTAACAAGAAAGAGGCCAATGTTCGCCATCAACCTCTTTCTTATCGTTCATTCTTTTTGCTAAGTAAGATGAATGCTTTACCTATGTCCTGACATTTTCAGCCTAGTTTACCCATTCACCATTACCATTTACACGGTAACCATCTGGTGTTGTTGTGCTCACAGCCAAAGCTCCTGAACCGTAGGCATAGTACCAGTGTGGTCCGACTTTAAACCAACCTGTCTTCATGATACCTGCTTCGTCAAGGTAATACCAAGTGCCATTTTCCTTGTACCAGCCTGTCTTCATAGCTCCTGAGCCGTCAAAGTAGAACCATCTGCTACCATCTGTTCCCCAGCCTGTAAACATAGCACCTGAATTGCTCAAGTAATACCAGCTACCAGAAACTTTTACAAATCCAGTCTGCATGATACCTAAGTCATTCAAATAGTACCATTTACCATCTGTTTTCACCCAGCCTGTCTTCACATCACCAGACTCATAAAAATACCATTTGCCATTAGATTCCACCCAACCAGACTGATCAGACGTAGACGCTCTAAAATCTTTCAGTGTTTTTTCTACAACCGTAGCTTTAGTTTTAACTGTTGAAAGGTTTGAGGCAGTCACTTCTGTATACTGAACAGCAGAACCATATCCACCAGCCAATTCCTCTGAAGAAGCATCATCACCTAGAGTTTGAGCAATTGTAATAGCTTTGTATTGATTATTAGGATTTTTAAAAGCTGCCATCCCCATATGTGTAAATTTAGGGTTAATTAGCGACTCATAGTGACCAGATTTCCCGTTGTCTGAACCACTATTTTTTTTCTTCACATAATCTGCTTTTTCAGAACGCCATTGTTCAATAGCTTTTAGAAAACCGTCATGATTCCATGCCAAATTTTCTCCCATTATACTATTAGAAGTTGGAAAGGCACTCCAAAGATCTTTGCTAGAAAGACGGGTATGATCCATGGTTATAGATGCTTCTGTAGCTCTGGCAAAAGCTGCCTTTTCTAGGTCAGTTGACCATTTGATAGGGACATACTTATCTACCAAACCTTCGTCCGCTGCTTCTTTACGAATAGCATTAATGGCATCCAAAATAGATTGTTGATGAGGAGCCACAAATTCTCCTTTGATCCCAACCAAAACATTACCACTAGAAGGTTTTAGCACCTCTGAGGTCAATACATTACCATCGGTAGATTGCGTTGCCACCAATCTGTCATTGGCAAAAACATCATTTGTCAAAACTGCTCCAGCCAAGGTCAAAGCCAAGGCACTAGCAAATACAATTTTCTTCATTGCTTACTCCTTATATCTTTTGAATCGTATCTTGATAAATACTTCTCAACACATAATTATATCATATTTTCCTATTCTTTGCCTGTTTCTACTAATGTTATAAGGCAAATGCTATTCACCCCGCAAAGTAGAAACTCCACTCTTTACTTCACAACAAGCTCATAACGTGTCTTACTCGTAAAAGTTTGACCTGCTTTAAGAATGACTTGGTCTTTGAGGTCACTGTGGATGGCATCTGGTAAAGCTTGCGCTTCAAGGGCAATTCCATTGTGCTGAATCATTGGCTGACCTCCTATGATGACACTCTCATCCACAAAGTTTGCTGTGTAGACTACAAAGCAAGGAGCCTCTGTCTTGAAAAGCAAGAAGCGACCTGAATTTTGGTCATAAAGGAAACCAGCATTGCCATGACCTGCAGGAAGGGCAAATGGATGATCCAAACCAGATACCAGCTGGATTTGCTCATCTTCCTCTGCAAAGATATCCTTCAACAAAGCTCCATTGTAGATGTGTTTAACCACATCACGATTAGCATCTGGAGTTTTGGCAGGAACACCATCGGGAGCTATTGGGTAAATGCCCTCTGTGTTTAGTTGGAAGACATGCCGGTCAATTGTCTGCGTGAAATCACCAGACAAGTTGAAATAGCTGTGGTTGGTTGGATTGACCAGCGTATCCTGATCGGTTGTTACCTTGTAGCTGATTTCGTAGGCACCAGTTTCTTCCAAGTTGTAGCTGATCCAGATCTTGAGATTCCCAGGGAACCCTCCTGTGCCATCTGTACGCTCTGTGTAGAGGGTCAAACCATGGTCGCTCACTTCAACTAGTTCAAACACGCTCGAATCCCAGCCAGTTGAACCACTGTGGTTACAGTTGCTAGCATTGTTGACTTCAAGGGCATAGGTCTGGCCATTGAGCTCAAAGGTCGCACCTGCAATACGGCCTGCCACAGGACCCACACTCGCTCCATGCTTGGGACTATTGCCTACATAGCTATCAAAGTCATCAAATCCCAAGATAACGTTGGCAAAATTTCCAGCCTTATCAGGTGTGACATAGCGCAAGATGGTCGCACCATAAGTCATAACCTCAAGTTGGTAGCCACCGTCCGTCTCAAAACGATAGGCCAAGACATCCTTGCCCTCAACATTTCCAAATACACGCTCTGTGTATGCTTTCATTCTGTTCTCCTTTTACTATTTCTCTCAAGCAAACAAACCATAGAAAGCCTACTGACAATCTATGGTTTATCTGATAATTTACAAATCCTCTTGTCAAGAATTCATAAACATTTCCTTACTTTTGATATTCGTGGATGATAACACCTTGTACCACACGGTTAACTGTACCTGTAGGAGACGGTGTATCTGGTTTGTTTTCTACCTTGAGTGAAGTCAAGAGGGCAAAGAGTTGGGCATAAACGATGTAAGGGAAGACGCGATAAATATCATTCAAGACACCGCCACAACCAAGGGCCACTTCTTTGACATTTTCAAGACCAAAGGCTTGATCACTCAAAAGCACGACACGACGAGCAATGTGATCACCAGCAACTTCACGAACCAAGTCCAAGTCGTACTTGCGAGTGTAGTCTGTTGTTGTACCAAAGACCAAAACAACGGTATCTTCGTTGATCAATGATTTTGGACCGTGACGGAAGCCAACCGGGCTTTCATACATGGTCGCCACTTGACCAGCTGTTAATTCCAAAATCTTGAGCTGAGCTTCATGAGCAAGCCCAAAGAAAGGACCAGCGCCCAGGTAGATGACACGGTTAAAGTCTAAATCAACAAGCTCTTTGACATCTTCTGCATTGTCTAGAACTTTGCGGGCAAGGCTAGACACAACTTCAAAACGTTCAGCTTTCACAGCAAATTCTGCAGGATCAAAGACCAAGAGAGCTGTCAACATCATTGACGTAAAGCTAGAAGTCATGGCAAAGCCAGCGTCATTAGAAGCAGCTGGTTGCAAGAGCAAGAGATTGCGGTCATCGCCATGGGCTTGAAGAGCCAATTTACCATCCGCTGCACAAGTAATCGTCACTTGGTAAAGCTCATCCACCAAGGCTTTGGCCAAATCAACAGTCGCCACACTTTCAGGCGAATTTCCACTACGAGCAAAAGATACAAGGACAGTCGCCACATCTTTTTTCAAATAAGTTTCTGGATTAGCAACGATATCAGTTGTCGCAATGGCATTGAAATTCCATTTGCGTTCGTCATAGACTTCCTTAAAGTAAGGTACCAAGGTATCTCCCACATAAGCAGAAGTCCCAGCACCTGTCAAGATGACCTTAATATAGTCATATTTATCCGCAATTCCTTGTAGGAAGGCTGCAATTTCTTCACGTTGTGCTTGATAAGATTCAAAAGCTTCTTTCCATACATCCGGTTGTTGGTAGATTTCACGCGTAGTGATTTCTGCACCCAATTCGAGCAAGTCTTCTTTTGTATAATGTAGCATTGAGTTCCTCTTTTTCTATTAAATATGGGAATGGGAGTAAGCCCCATTCCCATGTATATTCTATATAAAATGCTCTAACGATTTTCACGTTGTCACATCTTATTCGTCTTCGTCATCATCGAAGCCAGCTAACAGGTCATTGACTTTCACAATGCTTTCTGCAGCACGGTTCTTGTAGTCCGCATCTGCACCTGTCAGGCTCGCATTGATAAATTCAATCACCATTGGAAGATTCATCCCTGCGTAAAGTTCGATGTCACGACCTTCCATAATCAAACGGCTTACCACGTTACATGGTGTTCCACCGAGAAGATCCGCAAAGACTAGGAAATCATCCAATCCTTCAATAGCAGCTTCAAATTTTGCAGTAAATTCTTCTGGGCCATCTTCTGGAAGAAGAGCTACTGTGTAAATGTTGTCTTGTGGACCCATAATCATTTCAGTGCTACCTTTAAGTTCTTCACAGAAGCGACCATGACTCACCAAAATTAATGATTTAGCCATAAATTATGCGCCCATTCCAAGTACAAATTTACCAAAGGCAGAAAGAGCCAAAGCAAGTACGATAATAATACCGATAGCTTTAGTAGAGTTCATACCTTTCTTACCAAGCAACCAGAAGATAAAGGCAGTAAAGATTGCTGGAAGCAAGCGTGGGAAGATTTGGTTCAAGATGTCTTGGAAGTCAATCATCTTCTCACCGATTGCCCATTTGTAAGAAATTTCAAAGTTGATCATTGTTGCTACAAGAGCACCCATCATGAAGACACCAAGTACAGATGCAGCGTCAATCAAAGCTGTCAAGGTACTTTGCATGTTGTTGATAAGGTTAACCCCTTCTTTGTAGGCAAATTCCAACTGTTTCCAACGGAAGATATCATACGCTACTGCAACTGCGATCCAAAGGAAGATACCCCAAGGTTGACCACCGATAGCCATAGTTGCTGCGATAGATCCCATGATAGCAGGTACAAGTGAACCAAAGATTGTATCTCCAAGAGGAGCAAATGGTCCCATCAAACCTGTCTTGATACCGTTAACGGCATCTTTTGAACCTACACCATCTTTTTCTTCCATGGCAAGGTCAAAACCAGCGATAATGGTGTGGAAGAATGGTGAAGTATTGAAGAATTGAGTATGAACTTTCATCATTTCTTTCAATTCAGGAGTTCCATCTCCATACATTTTACGCAATTGAGGCAAGATCATGTAAAGGTAACCAGAAGCTTGCATACGTTCGTAGTTCCAACCTAATTGGAAAGTAAACAAGCTACGTTTGTTGATTTGATTAAAATCTTCTTTTGTAAGTTTGTAATTAGAATTCGTCATCTTCGATTTCCCCACTTTCTGATGGTGTAGAAGGTGCTGCTACAGCTACTTTTTGGCTATTTTTGAAGTGAAGCACTGCAAGGAAGATACCTACGATAGAGATACCAATCATAGACAAACCTTTGAAATTGTTCACGAAACCAATTTTTTCAGCAATATCTTTAGGTAGAGTACCGATAACACCTGCAACAGCGCCACCAAGACCTGTTACATATGAGTAAAGAACAGTCAACATAGCTGTCAAACCAAATCCCATTGCAAGGTAGTGAAGGTTACGTTTAACTGGAAGGTAACGAAGCAAGATTGCAAATCCAAGACCTGGAAGCATACGTCCTGCGAGTGTCAAACCAGCTGCAACCCATTTGTAGGCTTCAACGAAGTCTACAACTGATTGTACAAAGGCACCACCAAAGGCAAGGGCAAAGAAAACTGGAAGGGCACGAGATAAAGCCCAAGGAATCGCACCAAGTAGGTAGTTGCGTTCAATACCTTTATAGTCAAAGCGTTCAATTGCAGCATCCACACGATGAGCGAAGAAAGTAGTTGTCATACGTCCAAGAACGTCGAAGTAAGTCAAGAGAGTTGCTACTGGCACAGCGATTGTTGTAATCGCCAGTGCTGTATCAATTCCTTGTGAAACAGAGAAGGCTGTCGCAAGAACCGCACCAGAAGTAGCGTCGATACGAGAAGCACCACCGAAGGTACCAACCCCAAGAACGAACAGTTGCAAGTTACCACCGATAAGTAGACCAGTAGTCACATCTCCCATAATCAAACCGGTAATGAAACCAGCAAATACAGGGGAACCTGCAGATGAAACGATCGTCAACTCATCACAGATTTGATAAGCTGAGTACAAAGTGAGAAGTAAAATTTGCCACCATTGTATCATAACAATGACCTCCTAAAAATTTTTTCCTATTTTAATAAGCTCAAAAAGTCTGAAATTGGATCATTTGGAACCATTTGAGCAGTTAATTTAACACCTTTTTCTGCTAGTTTGTGGAAGTCTTCCACATCCTTGTCTACTACGTTAATAGAACGTGTAATAGAACGAGTTTCTGGTGTTTGAGACATATTCCCAACATTAAGGGTTTCAAGTGGTACACCTGCTTCTACTAAACCAAGGAAGCGGTCTGGTTTACGAGCCACGATAAAGAGACGTTGGCTATCGTATTTTCCAGCAAGAATATTGGCTGCCGCTTTTTCAATTGGCAAAATACTCAATTTCACACCTGGTGGTGTTGCAAGTTTCAAACCACTCTTTTCAACGTCGTTGTTGACAACTTCGTCATCTACAACCATAATACGTGAAACATTTAGTTTTCCAGCCCATAGATTGGCTACTTGTCCGTGGATCAAACGTCCATCGATACGGCATCCTACAATTGTCATAAATTTTCCCCCTTTATGTGTTTTAGTGTAGGTTTACGAGTTAAATGAATCTCTTCTTTATATTGACCCTCTGTTTCAAAGATAATGATGCGATTGGCCCCTTCCTTAAGGTAGCTATGAGGAATATAAAGTGAGAGAGTTGGGCCGACGTTCCAAAAACGTCCTAGATTCTGCCCATTGACAAAGGCAACTCCCTTACCAAACTCAGACAAGTCTAGATAAGTATCTTTTGGTGCTTCGACTGTAAAGTCATAAGCGTAAAAGGCTGGTTGTCCTTCTATCCATCCTTTTGAAAAATCAATTTTCTCAGGATTATCTAGTGGGAGTGGATAGTGTTTCCAGTCTAGTAAGAAGTGCAAATCCTTACAAACCCCTGTCCGAATTCCCTTACGTTGCGTATCCGCTAAGAACTTATGCCCATAGTTGACACGCCCCATATTTTCTACCAAGATATCCAATCTAGACAGCGCTTTCTTTTTGCCTTGATAAAAAATATCTTCCCCAATCTCTGTCTGATATTGGGTTTCGACCCACTGACCATCAACATAAAGCTGAGCCCTATCTCGACCGTCAATGATACGAAGTCTTTCTTCTTCTGCATCCCAGTTTGTTTCTGTTCGATAGAGTAGGTAGCCATAACTTTGTCCCAACTCCTCCATCTTTTTAGGATAAAGGCTTTCTACAGGACTAGACAAGCTATCCAAGGTTTCAAACAAGGAAACTTTTTCAACTAGTGGAATAGCCTCCAACTCCATACTCTCTTTGTAGAGTGGTTCTAACTGCGGATACTCTGGAAAATGTGTTGCCATCATCTTCTTGACTGCCAGATATTTGGCAGTTGGATTTCCTTCTTCATCTAGAAGGGCATCGTAATCATAAGATGTAACTTGTGGCAGGTCCAAAGTTCCTCTAGCCGAGCAACCATTCATGAAACCAAAGTTTGTACCACCATGGAACATGTAAAGATTGATGGAGCCTTGTTCCAAAACCTCTCGAACTGCATCTGCCAACTCTTTCGGATCCCGTGTGATAATCGGTTCTTTCCAACGATTGAACCAACCATCCCAGAACTCCATACACATGAGCGGCCATTTCTTGCCATGCTCATCAAAGAATTCCTGCATCTGTGAAAAGTTATAAGGTGCCTTAGAACCAAAGTTCCCTGTTACAAAAAGGTCATCTTCGATTAAGGTTCCAGCTTTCAGAGTAGCTCTCCATGGACCATCTGATGTAAAGAGTGGACAGGTTACGCCACGCTCTTCCATCAACTGTCGAATGGCTCTCAGATAAGCCTTATCTTCTCCATAAGAACCATACTCGTTCTCAACCTGCATCATGAGGATATTGCCACCCTTGTCCAACAAATGTGGAGCCAATCGTGGCAAGAGCTGGTCATAATAGCAACCAACAGCTTCAATATAGGCAGGGTCTGAGGAACGAATCCTCATATCCTTGGTCAAGAGCCAGGCTGGTAAGCCACCGAATTCCCACTCCGCACAGATGAAGGGTGACGGACGAACAATCGCATAGAGACCTAAATCTTGTGCTGTCTGAAGAAATCGCTCCAAATCCAGAGCCCCTTCAAAGTGAAACTCGCCCTCACGAGGCTCGTGTAAATTCCAAGCCACATAAGTCTCTACCGTATTAAAGCCAAGAGCCTTCAAGTTATAGAGCGAATGATACCAATCCTCTGGAGGAACCCTAAAATAATGAATGGCGCCAGATAAAATCTTAAATGATTTTCCATCGAGATAAAAATCATCTCGTATCTCAAATCGTGTCATAAAACTACCTTTTGATTGCAAAAGTTTGCGCTTTCATTTATTGTTATATTAAATATAGCGCAATCATTCATGTTTGTCAATAGTCTTAACTAGATTATTTAAAATTTTTCTATTTTTTTACTAACTTTTAGGCAAAATACTTATAAAATCGTATAAGTCCTGGCACTTCGCTCTTTTTCGCCAAAAACCTTGTATAAAAATGTATAAAACCCTGATTATTTAGATGTAAATTAACCTTTTAGCCTATTATTTTAATTTTTTATTCAAAAGACTACTATTCTTTTCTTTTTTATGGTAAAATCTTTTATGGAAAAGGAAAATCGAGGTGAAAATATGGCAATTCCTAAATATCAATATATAAAAGACGAATTAAAGAACAAAATCATCTCTGGTCAATTCGCCAGTGGAGATAAATTTTACACTGAAGCTGAATTGATTTCAATGTATGATGTGAGTTCTATCACAGTTGTCCGCGCCTTAAACGACCTTGCCAAAGATGGCTATATTGTCCGCCAACAAGGAAAGGGTACATTCGTTTCACGCGCACGCAAACACAAACTCGTAGAGTTTTCAGATGTAGAAGTTTTTGAAACTAAAGATGATAAGGTGACCGTCCTTTCTATTGAACGCGGAAATAAACTAAGCTACTTAGAAAAACTTGGATTACGTGGTGATCAGTTCTACTATAAGATTGAGCGCGTACGTAAATCAAACGGTGTTGTGTACATCTACCATACATCTTACATTCCAGAACAATACATCAACGCAAATTATCCAAACCTTGAATACTATAGCTCTATCTATAGCCGTTTCAAATTGGATTACCACATTCACATGAATGATGAACACTTTGAAGAAATCAATGAAATAGCATTTCCAACTCCAGAACACGTGGTTTCCATTCTAGGAATCAATGATCAATTCCCTACTGTCCTTCAGACTAAGATTACGAAACTCGAATCTACTGGTCAAGTTTTGGAATATAGTGAAACCTACAAACGATCTGATTACTACAAGATTAAATTCATCTCATGTGACCGTGATCACTAAGAAGAAAGCCTGAGCCTCATCGCTTGGGCTTTTTCTATGCTTATTATATCCCATCAAAACTGTATTTTCTATATGTCAATGAAGATTGATTAAATTTGTTTAAATTTTACTAAAATATTGGGAATCTTTTTATCAAAAAAGCTTTAATAAACAAGAAAAACCGAAGTTCTTCTACTCCAGTAAATAAAGTAATAGAACTTCGATTTTATTTTAATTATCCTAAACCAAGACGTTCAAAGATATCATCCACTCGTTTAGTGTAGTAAAGAGGATTGAAAATTTCGTCGATTTCCTCTTGTGTGAGGCGTGATGTTACTTCTGGATCTGCTTCAAGAAGTGGTTTAAAATCTACTTGATTGTCCCAAGAGTAGGCTGTTTTTGGTTGTACCAAATCATAGGCTTGCTCACGAGTCATTCCTTTTTCAATCAAGGTCAACATAGCGCGTTGGCTGAAAATCAAACCAAATGTCGAGTTCATGTTGCGGATCATATTTTCTGGGAAGACTGTCAAGTTCTTAACGATGTTTCCGAAACGGTTGAGCATGTAGTCAATCAAAATAGTCGTATCTGGTGTGATGATACGCTCAGCTGATGAGTGGGAAATGTCGCGTTCGTGCCAGAGAGCAACGTTCTCATAGGCCGTAATCATGTGACCACGGATAACACGCGCAAGACCTGTCATGTTTTCAGAACCAATAGGGTTACGTTTGTGAGGCATAGCAGATGAACCTTTTTGCCCTTTGGCAAAGAATTCTTCGACCTCGCGTTGCTCAGATTTTTGAAGACCGCGAATCTCAGTCGCCATACGCTCGATGGAAGTCGCGATACTAGCAAGAACCGCAAAGTACTCAGCGTGAAGGTCACGAGGAAGGACTTGTGTAGAGATTTCTTGGGCACGAATACCCAGCTTATCGCAGACGTATTGCTCTACGAACGGTGGGATATTGGCAAAGTTCCCAACCGCACCAGAAATCTTACCAGCTTCCACACCAGCAGCCGCATGCTCGAAACGCTCGATGTTACGTTTCATTTCGCTGTACCAAGTCGCCAATTTAAGACCAAAAGTGGTAGGCTCAGCGTGCACACCGTGGGTACGACCCATCATGATGGTGAACTTGTGCTCCTTAGCCTTGTCAGCGATGATATTGGTGAAGTTTTCAAGGTCACGACGGATGATGTCATTGGCCTGCTTGTAAAGGTAGCCGTAGGCAGTATCCACCACGTCGGTAGAAGTCAAACCATAGTGAACCCACTTGCGCTCTTCACCAAGCGTCTCAGAAACTGCACGCGTGAAAGCCACCACATCGTGACGAGTCTCCTGCTCAATCTCTAAAATACGGTCGATGTCAAAGTCCGCCTTCTCGCGAATCAAAGCCACATCTTCCTTAGGGATTTCCCCCAACTCAGCCCATGCCTCGTCAGCCAAGATTTCTACCTCAAGCCAAGCACGGTACTTATTTTCTTCACTCCAAATATTCGCCATCTCAGGGCGAGAGTAACGGTCGATCATGTTGTTAATTTTTCCTTTCTTTTTCTACTTCACGATGTGCAAACAAATCATAGAACATTGATTAGCCAAATTATTCAAATTCTTCTTTCCCAATCCATACAGACGGGTAATGTTCCAATGAATTAAGGTCTGTATCCAGTGGCAAGTCATAAATTGCTAAATAGTTTTCAGGGTATTTCTCAGCTAGTTCTTCATATTTAGCTTTCACCTTATCTTGGTCAGCACTAGCATACAAAACTTCTACAACTGCTCCAGTCTTATCTTTCTCAATAAATGCATTAACAATGATTTGAATCATAGGTTTCTCCTAAAAATCAATCCCTTTCCCAAACTCATCTACACTATCCGGCACATCACTAAACAAAGTCACATGTCCCATCTTGCGGTTGTGTTTCACTTCTATTTTACCATATAAGTGGAGGTGGGCGCTCGGATTTTCTGCGACATATTTTTCAGCGGCCTCAACATGCTGGCCGAGAACATTTAGCATAACGGCTGGCGCATGCAGTTTGATGGCTGGCAATGGCGATCCCAGAACGCCTAGAATATGGGTATCAAACTGAGAAAAGTCGCAGGCTTCGATTGAGTAATGCCCTGAGTTGTGTGGACGTGGCGCAATTTCGTTAACAATGATGTCATCAGCCGTCGCAAACATTTCCACGCAAAGAGTTCCAGACAAGTTGAGTTGCTCAGCGATTCGTAGAGCCATAACTTTGGCTTTTTCAGCTAGAGTCTCAGAAATTCGAGCAGGCACAATTGTCTTAGATAGGATATTGTTGCGGTGGATATTTTCCTGAACTGGGAAAACTGTAACATCCTTGCCATTTCCTGACACGATGACAGAAATTTCAAGATCAAAATTGACAAATTCTTCCAAAACACAGTCTGCTGAGTCGGCTAGTGCACGGGCTTCTTCCAAGTCTACTTCCGAGCGAATGACTTTTTGTCCATGCCCATCGTATCCACCAGTCGCAGTCTTGAGGACATAGTTTTTAGATAGGTCGATGTCTGCCAAGTCTTGACTTGAAGTCACAACCTTATAGGGTGCCACAGTGACTTGTGCCTTGTTTGAGAGAAAGTCCTTCTCAAAGATGCGATTTTGAGAAATGCGGAGCAGGTCCGTTCCTTGAGGGAGTTGCCCATCCTTGATGACAGCATCCAAACCGTCAGCATCGACATTCTCAAACTCATAGGTGAGGACATCGCAACGCTCAGCCAACTGACGGAGGGCATCCACATCGTTATAAGGAGCCACTATGATTTCCGCCACGCGAGAGGCCGGGCAATCCGCAGCAGGGTCCAGCGCAATAACCTTGTGCCCCATGTAGATAGCAGAAATGGCCATCATCTGACCAAGCTGACCGCCACCGATTATTCCGATTGTTTTAGATGAGCTCATTTGTAGACTCCTCTGCGATTTTTCCCTGTTCTTCAGCAAAGTTAGCAAGTGCATCCGCAATGGCCTTGTCCTCTACTGATAGGAGACGGAGGGCGAAGAGGGCAGCATTAGTCGCACCAGCTTCCCCGATAGCCATAGTCGCAACCGGTACCCCACCCGGCATCTGTACAATAGAGTAGAGAGAATCCACGCCACTAAGGGCACGAGATTTGACTGGCACACCAATGACAGGAAGGGTAGTTTTGGCTGCTACCATCCCTGGCAAATGGGCTGCGCCTCCAGCACCTGCGATAATGACCTTGATGCCACGGCTACGAGCCTCCTCCGCATGTCTGAACATGAGGTCTGGAGTACGGTGGGCAGAGACAACCTTCTTTTCGTAGGCTACACCGAAACGGTCAAGGACTTCGGCAGTTTTTTGCATGGTTGCCCAGTCGGATTTTGAGCCCATGATGATGGAAATAATTGGTTTAGTCATAATTTTTCCTTTTTTCTTCTTTTTGATAATGGTCTTAGGTGGTGGGTACGGAAGCAAACCTTCGGTTTCATTCCTAAACTTTGAGCCTAAGGTCTCAAAGTTTCCCCCGGTCAGAACAGATACTGTTCTGGTCTTTTCACCACGGAGACCATTATCTTACTTTGGCTCGCTTTCGCTCGCCATGACAAAGTTAGTATCTGTTAATCTTTTATGGCCTTGCTTCCGATATCGATTCGGTAAAAGAGGCCTTCTGTGTTTTGTTTGTCGAGTTCTTGGTAGATGGTATCTTGGGCTTCTTTTACGGTATCGTTCGTGGTGACGAGCATGTAGACACGGCCACCGTTGGATAGCAGTGCTCTGCTATTTTCCGCAAACTTAGCCCCTGCATAGTAGGTGATGATGTCTCCCTCGGTTTTTGATGGCAACTTGATACCCTTCTCATAAGCCAGTGGGTAACCGTTTGATGCGACAACCACACCCAGAGTCACACCCTTGTCCGTCCAGGTGATGTTTGGCTCCTTGCCATCGAGAATATCCGTGATATTTTGCGCAAAATCAGAGGTTAATCGAGGTAGAATAATCTGAGTTTCAGGATCTCCGAAGCGAGCATTGAACTCAATGACTTTCGGTCCATCTGCTGTTAAGATAAGCCCTGCGTAAAGGACACCCAGATAAGGGCGACTTTCTTTAATCATCCCTTCGAGGACTGGCTTGACAATGGTGTCAACCGCTGTATCAACTACACTCTGTGGTAAGTGTGGAACTGGCGCATAGGCACCCATCCCACCAGTGTTAGGCCCCTTATCGCCATCATAGGCACGTTTGTGGTCTTGCGCTGTCGGCATGATATAGAACTTGTCGCCATTGACAAAGGCAAAGAGTGAAAATTCCTCTCCTTCAAGGAATTCCTCAATAACTACACGTGCACCCGAGTCACCAAATTTATTGTCCAAAAGCATCTCATGAGCGGCTTCGACCGCTTTCTCAACCGTCTCAGCAACGACGACACCTTTTCCAAGCGCCAAGCCATCCGCCTTGACTACGATAGGCGCACCATGCTTTTCGATATAGGCCTTGGCTTCCTCGAAATCTGAAAATGTGCCATAAGCTGCTGTCGGAACGCCGTATTTGACCATAATTTCCTTAGCAAAATCCTTGGACCACTCTAGCTCCGCTGCAGCCCTAGTCGGACCAAAAGCCTTGAGCCCAGCTTGGTTAAAATCGTCCACGATTCCAGCGGCCAGTGCGTCATCTGGACCGATAAAGGTCCAAGCAATATCGTTGGCCTTTGCAAAGTCAATTAACTTAGAATGTTCGGAAATAGAGATATTCACCAATTCCAGACCATCCAGAGTCATCCCGTCATTTCCAGGAGCCACAAAGACTTGTTCAACGTCTTTTGATTCAAGCAACTTCTTAGCAATCGCATGTTCACGACCACCAGAACCGACAACTAACAGTTTCATCCCACAACCTCTTTTGCGAATTATTTAATAACATTATACCACAAACGTTCGTTTTAATCTTGTTTCACTTAGCATTTTAAGCCAAAAAAGGAAAGAAACTGTTTTCTTTCCTTTACGTTCTTAATGTCTAAAATGTCTCACACCTGTAAATACCATAGTCAAGCCGTATTTGTCAGCAGCTTCGATGGATTCCTGATCACGGACCGATCCACCTGGCTGGATGATGGCCTTGATACCTGCTTTGGCAATTTCTTCCACGTTATCCGCAAATGGGAAGAAGGCATCCGAAGCAAGAACAGCGCCGTCAAGGCGGTCTTTAGCTTGTTCGATGGCGATACGGACTGAAGCCACACGGTTGGTTTGACCTGGGCCAACACCAAGTGTCATGTGGTCATTGGTCACGATGATGCCGTTTGATTTGACATACTTGATAGCCTTCCATGCAAACTCAAGGGCAGTCGCCTCTGTCTCCGTTGGTTGGCGTTTGGTCACCACTTGCCAGTCAGCTGGGCTTTCCTTAACCACGTCTTGGTTTTGCACAAGAAGTCCACCGACAACACCTGTGTACTCTGCTTCCACTTCACTAGCATCTTGAGCGTCAAATGGCAAGGCAAGGATGCGCAAGTTTTTCTTTTTGTTGGTCAAAATGGCTAGCGCTTCATCCGTATAGCTTGGTGCGATGATGATTTCAAGGAAAACGCCGTGCATCTTCTCAGCAGTCGCAGCATCCACCTCACGGTTGAGAACAACAATACCACCGAAAATTGAGACTGGGTCAGACTCATAAGCATAGTCCCAAGCAGTTTCGATGTCGTCAGCTTGACCGATTCCACATGGATTCATATGTTTCAAAGCCACAACTGTTGGAAGGTCTTTGAAATCACGAATAATATGAATGGCAGCGTCCGCATCGCGGATATTGTTAAAGGATAATTCCTTACCGTTGAGCTGTTTCGCTGATGCAATTGAGTAATCCGTTGGCAAAGCTTTTTGATAGAAGTCAGCGTCTTGTTGAGGATTTTCCCCATAGCGCATAGCCTGCTTAAGGTCATAGGTCAAGGTCAGTTTTTCAGGTTTTTCTTCACCTACTTGTGCTGTGAAATACTCTGCAATCAAAGCATCATAAGCCGCTGTGTGACGGAAAACCTTGGCTGCTAAACGTTGGCGCGTTTCGTAACTTGTTTCACCGTTTGCTGCCAATTCGTCAATCACAACAGCGTAGTCAGCAGGATCTACTACAACTGTCACACTGGCATGATTTTTAGCTGCTGAACGAAGCATGGATGGCCCGCCGATATCGATATTCTCTACCGCATCAGCGTATGTCACATCTGGTTTGAGAATCGTTTCCTTGAAAGGATAGAGGTTGACCACTACAAGGTCAATAAGCTCGATCTTATTATCCTTAGCTGCTTCTAAATGGCTATCAAGATCACGACGAGCGAGGAGCCCACCATGTATATTTGGATGAAGAGTCTTGACACGACCATCCATCATTTCTGGGAAACCAGTCACATCATCGATCGCAATGGTCTCCACCCCAACTGTATCAAGGGCAACCTTGGTCCCACCTGTTGAGATAATCTCCCAACCAAGTTTTTTGAGTTCTTGGGCAAATTCAACAATGCCCGCTTTGTCTGAGACGCTGATTAAGGCGCGTTTAGTCATTCTATTCTCCTTTTTAATCATTAGTTAAACACCAATTAAATGCAGTAACAGTAAAACAAGATAAGCAAAACCAAGGCTAAGCATACCTAAGATATTGATCCATTTTCTAGTCTGTGATTTGAACACTCTTATAAAAATTTGATAAATCAGCAAGCCTACACAGACACCTAGCGTATTTAAAGTCAAATCCGTTATATCTGTTATACCTATTGCTAAAATATATTGTAAGCACTCAAACAATAAACTAATCAAGAAACCTGTCCCGACTATTTTTAAACTAGATAAATTAGTTTTTATCAGAGGGAAACAAACACCTAATGGAATAAAGGAAATCAGATTAAATAACATTTCAGCAAAAACAATTTTTCCATCTACTATTAGCGGTTCTGAAAATGGAATCCAATTGATGTACCTTGGAGCTAAGAAAAATGCTATAAATTCAGGATTTGTTTCAAACTTAAATAAGATTCCCCAAGTTAATAAAATCAGATAGACATAAAATACATATCGAGTTGTTTTTTTAGATTCTAACATTACAAATACCTCCGTTTGAAGCCGTCTTCAACAATCACTGACTCCAATTTTAAATCAAAGATATCATATGAATCAACAAAAAGTCAATCTGTAAATAGAGCCTTCACTACTTCCGGATACAACTTGTACTCTGCCTCATGAATGCGTTCTTCAAAGCTGTCAATGGTATCATCAGCAAGCCGTGGCACACGGACTTGTTTGATGACCTTGCCTGTATCCACACCTGAGTCCACCCAGTGAATGGTCACACCACTTTCAGAGACACCAGCCTGCCAAGCATCCTCGATGCCATGAGCTCCTGGAAATTCTGGTAGATAGGCTGGATGAATGTTGATAATTCGACCTTCATAGGCTGCCAATAAGGTTGGCCCAACGATTTTCATATAGCCGGCGAGGCAAACCAAGCCAATCTGGTGTTCTTCCAAGAGTTCGACAAGAGCTGCTTCGTAGTCTGCCTTGCTCTCAAACTCCTTGAGTTCAAAAGCGTAGGATAGGACACCAAGCTTGTCTGCACGTTCGAGTACATAGGCGTCACGATGATCTGAAAAGACAAACTCCACCGGAAATTCCTCGGCAATCACCTGAAAATTTGAGCCGTTACCAGAGGCAAAAACCGCTATTTTTTTCATTTGATGATGACACTTTCGTTTTCTTTCTTGACGATGCGACCAATTTCATAGACTGGTTCATCCAGCAATTCTTTGACACGACCTACATTTTCAGGGCTAACTGCCAACATGAGTCCCACACCCATATTGAAGATTTCAAACATTTCTTCGTGTTTGATTTGACCGTATTTTTCAAGGGCTTTGAAAATCGGTAAAACTGGTACCTTGCTTTCCTCAATCTCAGCAGCCAGGTCATCTGCAAACATACGAGGAACATTTTCGATAAAGCCACCACCTGTGATGTGAGCAATGCCGTTGACCAACCCTTCCTTGATGAGTGGCAAGACAGCCTTGACATAGATACGAGTCGGCTCAAGAAGAACTTCCTTGAGTTTCTTGCCTTCCAATTCTGGCAAGACTTCCTCACCTGTGTAGTCGGCAAAAACACGACGCACGAGTGAGTAACCATTTGAGTGAATCCCACTTGAAGCAATTCCGAGAAGAACATCGCCTTCTGCCACCTTTGAACCGTCAATGATTTGAGATTTTTCAGCCACACCGACCGCAAAACCGGCCAAGTCGTAGTCATCTTCGCCATACATACCAGGCATTTCAGCTGTTTCCCCACCAATGAGGGCAGCACCTGCCTGCACACAGCCTTCTGCCACACCAGCAACCACTTGTTCTAGTTTAGCTGGTTCATTCTTGCCAGTTGCCACATAGTCGAGGAAATAGAGGGGCTCCGCACCTGCAGCGATGATATCATTGACACACATGGCCACACAGTCCTGACCAATAGTATCGTGCTTGTCGTACTTAATAGCCAGCATGAGCTTAGTTCCGACACCATCAGTCCCTGAAATCAAGACCGGCTCTTTGACACCTGTTTTTGAAAGGTCAAACATGCCACCGAAACCACCAAGGGTTCCCATAACACCTGCACGCTCCGTACGAGCCACGTGCTTTTTAATCCGTTCAACAACTTCATAACCCGCTTCAACATCCACACCAGATTGAGCGTACGCATTTTTATTTGCCATTTTATTTTTCCTTTTCTTTTTTGGGGGAAAGACTGCGACGTATTTTTAGATAAACAATTATTTTATCTAAAAATACTAGTCAGGTCTCTAGCTTTGGTCCCATAGGAGAAAGCGTCTACTGACAAATGCTTTAGCTTTTAGTCAGTAGTGAGACGTGGGGCATAAGCATTTTTTGTCATTTGTTTATTCCTTTTCTTTTATGGAGAATCTTCAGTCGGCTACTTGTAAAAACTGGTCTTTTCTTCCAAACTTCGACGGTAGTCTTCTTCATAGTCGTAGAGAGGTGTTGGGTAGTCACCGTCAAAGTAAGCGACACAGAGGCCACCGTTCGGCGCATCCGTTTCAATCCCAATCGAATCAATCAATCCCTCAACAGAAAGATAGGTCAGACTGTCCGCTCCAATGATTTGGCGAGTTTCTTCGACCGTATGATTAGCCGCAATCAGTTCCTGACGGGTCTGGATATCAATCCCGTAAAAGCACGGATAAGCTAGCGCTGGACTACCAATGGCAACGTGAACCTCAGTTGCACCCGCTTCTTTCAAAAGCTGAACGATACGGCGGGAGGTTGTCCCACGAACAATGGAATCATCCACCATCACCACACGCTTACCTTTTACAACGCCTGAAACAGCAGAGAGTTTCATCCGCACCCCTTGCTCCCTCAATTCCTGAGTCGGCTGGATAAAAGTGCGTTGAGTGTATTGGTTTTTGATCAGACCCATTTCGTTTGGCAGACCAGACTCTTCCGCGAATCCCATGGCTGCGCTGAGGGAAGAATTTGGCACACCAACTACGATATCCGCTTCATGCTTGAATTCACGCGCCAATTGGGCACCCATACGTTTACGTGCCGTATGGACATTGACACCATGAATGTTAGAATCAGGGCGAGCAAAATAGATATACTCCATAGAACAGATTGCTAACTGAGTATCATCTGTATAGCTATCATACTGGATTCCCTTGTCATCAATGATCACAATCTCACCTGGCTTCAAATCACGAATCCATTCAGCACCAATGACTTCAAAAGCGCAGGTTTCAGAGGAAACAACCACCGCTCCATTAGCCATTTTCCCGATAGAAAGCGGACGGAAACCATTTGGGTCAAGAGCAGCAATCAACTTGTCCTCAAACAGCAGGATATAAGCAAAGCCACCTTTGACAAGGCTGAGCGCCTCCTTGATTTTGCCCATCAGGCTAGGATTGTGACTACGACGAATGAGATGAGCCAAGATTTCCGAGTCCGAAGTCGCGCTGAAAATCGCTCCTCGTTCTTCCAATTCTCTCTTGAGAGAGGCAGCATTGGTCAGATTCCCATTATGAGCCAATCCAAACTGCATATCGTGAAAACGGAAAAGGAAGGGCTGGATATTATCTACAGAAGCTTCGCCAGCAGTCGCATAACGTACATGTCCAATCGCACCAGTTCCTGTCAATTTATCCAAATTAGCAGGATTTCTGAATACTTCTGATAAAAGGCCCATGTCACGATGGCGCTTTAGTTTCCCTTGGTCATTGGAGAGGATTCCTGCCCCCTCCTGACCACGGTGCTGAAGACTGTGGAGACCAAAATAGGTCAATTTAGCAGCATCTGGATGCCCCCAGATACCGAAAACACCACATTCTTCATTAAGAGATTTTACTTCGTATGTCATTTTTTATACCTTTTATTTCCCTGTGAAATAACGCACCGCTGACGCGAATAGGTGCTGGTCTTTATTTCCTGGAATATTTTGGAAAAGACCGTCTTCATAACGTTCTGAGTGTCCCATCTTACCGATGATTTGACCGTTCTTGCTGGTAATTCCTTCGATGGCATTTACCGAACCATTCGGATTGTACTTAGAATCCATACTTGGTTTGCCGTCAAAGTCAACGTATTGGCTAAAGATTTGACCATTGTCACGGAGCTCCGCAAATTCCTCAGCCGTCACGACAAATTTCCCTTCACCGTGCGATACTGGAATGGCATGGATATCGCCCACTTGTACTCCAGCCAACCATGGTGAGTTGGTATTGGCAATCCGAGTTTCCACCATCTTGGCCACGTGTTGGTTGGCATCATTGTAGAAAAGGGTTGGACTCGTGCTGCTGGCATCCTCGAAGTTTCCGTATGGAAGAAGACCTGATTTGACTAAGGCCTGGAAGCCATTACAGATACCGATAATTAAGCCCCCACGAGCGATAAAGCTATCAATAGATGCACGCACTTTTTCATTAAGCAAAATGTTGACGATAAACTTAGCTGAACCATCTGGCTCGTCCGCAGCCGAGAATCCACCTGCAAAGAAGAGAATGTTTGCCTTGCCTATATTGTCAACCATAGTTTCAACTGACTTGACAATGGCTTCTTCATTCAAGGTCACGAATGGCACCAAGTTAATTTCTGCACCTTCTTTTTCGAAGGCCTTAGCTGAATCATATTCTGAGTTGGTTCCTGGGAAGACTGGGATGTAAACCACAGGTTTTTCAACCTTTTCTTTTCCTTTGATGATTACATCAGAAGTTACAGCTGGAACTTCTTCCAGTTCTTTAGCTTGGGCAAATTCAGTTGGATAAACTTCTTCTAGTTTTCCTTGGAAGGCACTGTCAAGCTTGTGTCCATCTAGCTTCACACCGTTGACAAGGAGTGTAAAGTCTGCACTTGTTTGACCAATTTTCTCCACTCCAGCAATTTCTTGAGGCGATGTGAAGACAAATCCGCCCAATTGTGCTGTCAAGGCTGTTTCAAGTTTAGGCAAGGTCACCTCTGCACCGATATGGTTCCCAAAGGTAGCGAGGGCCAAGCTTTCAACGACACCACCGTATTTGACAGCTGATGCAGATGTTACTTTGTGAGCCTTTTGAAGGGCTTCAAATTGAGCAAAGTTAGACTTAATCAAATCAAAATCAATCTCTGCAGAGAGGGCTTGTCCTGGGATGTAGTAGATGTTTTCCCCAGCAGTTTTGAACTCAGGAGAAAGCACCTTACGGCTATCTGCCGTCGTTACCCCAAAGGCAACCAAGGTTGGTGGTACAGTCAATTCTTCAAAGGTCCCAGACATAGAGTCCTTACCACCGATAGATGGCAAGCCAAGCTGGATTTGTGCTTCGATAGAGCCTAGAAGGGCTGCTACTGGCTGACCGAAACGCTCTGCCTGTTTATCCATGCGTTCGAAATACTCTTGGTAAGAGAAACGGGCCTTAGACCAGTTGGCACCTGTCGCTACTAGACGAGCCGTAGCTTCGATAACTGCATAAGCAGCACCATGGTATGGAGACCATTCTGCTACATATGGGTTGAATCCTTGAGCCATGACTGACGCAGTATGAGTCACACCGTGTTGAACTGGTAATTTTTGCACAGATGCCTCAGTTGGTGTGAGTTGGTAACGACCACCAAGTGGGTGATTAACCGTTGAACGACCGACCGAACAGTCAAAGATGGTTTGCAAACCTTTTTGACTAGTGTGGTTGAGATCAGACAGAACCGCAAGGGTATCTGCTTCAAGTGTATCAGCAGATGTTTGACGTTCTTCTGGGAGTTTGACATCCTTATCGACAACCTTGGCATCGACGACCACGCGCACACCATTGGTATCAAGGAAACGACGTTCCAAGTCTACAATGGTTTCACCATTCCAGTGCATGACTAGATTTGGTTTTTCAGTTACTGTCGCCACCACAACAGCATCAATATTTTCTTTGTTACATTCGGCAACGAAGGCATCCACATCTTCAGGACGAACCACGACTGCCATCCGTTCTTGTGATTCAGAGATAGCAATTTCTGTACCATTCAAACCTTGGTATTTAAGAGGCACTTTATTAAGGTCGATTTCAAGACCATCTGCCAATTCACCAATAGCCACACAGACACCACCAGCGCCAAAGTCATTTGATTTCTTGATAATACGTGTCACGTCCCCATTACGGAAAAGACGTTGAATCTTACGTTCTTCGATAGCATTCCCTTTTTGGACCTCAGCTCCAGCAGTCTCTACAGACTCAACCGTTTGAACCTTAGAAGACCCTGTCGCACCACCGACACCATCACGACCAGTCTTCCCACCGAGTAGAATAATCACATCGCCCGCCTCAGGTTTTTCACGAACGACATTACCCTTGGGAGCCGCACCAACAACTGCACCTAGCTCCATGCGTTTAGCTACAAAGCCTGGGTGGAAGTATTCACGAACATAGGTCGTTGCAAGCCCAATCTGGTTACCATATGAAGAATAACCATGAGCCGCTGTTTTAGAAATAACCTGTTGTGGCAATTTCCCAGCGCGAGTTTCCGAAATCGGTGCTGTAATATCACCCGCACCAGAGATACGCATGGCTTGGTAAACGTAGGAGCGACCTGACAATGGGTCACGAATAGCACCACCGATACAAGTAGCTGCTCCACCAAATGGCTCAATTTCCGTTGGGTGGTTGTGAGTTTCATTCTTGAACATTAGGAGCCATGGCTCTTTCACACCATCAACATCCACTTCGATTTCTACTGAGCAGGCATTGATTTCGTCAGACACCTCCATATCGTCCAAACGTCCATTAGCTCGCTCATAACGACCGAAAATAGTCGCCATATCCATCAAGGTTTGTGGTTTCTCCGAACGTCCCAACTCATCACGCATGGCAATATACTTGTCATAAGTCGCCTGCAATTGCTTTTGGAATTTCGATGCTGAGAAATCAATCTGTTTCAACTCTGTTTCAAAAGTCGTATGACGGCAGTGGTCAGACCAGTAAGTGTCCAAAACCTTGAGTTCTGTTTCCGTCGGCACGCGCCCGATTGACTTGAAATAGTCTTGGATAAAGAGCAAATCATCCACTTCCATAGCCATCCCTTGCTCGGCCTTGTAGCGGGCAAAGTCTTCTGCCCTATAACTTTCAAAGAAAGTCAATTTGGGAATGGTCTTGTCTGACTCTGAAAATTCCTGCTTGGCAATCCCAGTCTTGATGTCCTTGAAACGAGAATCAACTGGATTGAGCAAGTAGTTTTTGACTGCTTCCAACTCAGTCTCATCAATATCCTTATTGACCAAGTACAGTTGGGCTGTATTGACTGTCACGTCACTCGAACTTCCCAGTAAAAGCAAGGCTTCCTGTGAAGATGCTGCACGCTGGTCAAACTGACCAGGCAGACTTTCAATGGCAAAGAAAGCATAGTTGGCAAGATCCGCTTGCACAGCCACTTCATCTAAAACAGTATCTGTTACCTGCTCAGAGAAGATGTGTTTTTCCGCAGGTGCAAACAAGTCCTCTGCCAAATCAAATACATCATACACTTGCACAATACGAATACTTTTCAAGCTTGAAAGTCCCAAGTTGTGCTGGAGCTCCCTTACCAAACTCTCTGACTTGACCTGAAAATCAGCCTTTTTCTCTACAAAAATACGTTTATCCATCAATTCTTATTCCTTTATTTCAGCTCTTGCAATGTTCCCAAACGACTTCTAGGTTGTTATTTCAATCCCTGCAACTTTTCCCAGACAATCTCGTAAACATCTGTCAATTCACCCAAGCCACGGCGAAAAACATCCTTGTCCATGTGGTTACCATCCGCATCCCACAAACGGCAGTTATCTGGTGAAAATTCGTCTGCCAAGATAATCTTGCCATCCTTGTCAAAACCGAACTCTAGCTTAAAGTCAATCAATTTAAGGCCAATCTCAGCAAACCAGACTTTCAAGAGTTCATTGATACGACGCGTCTCTTCCTTCAAGTAGGCAATCTGCTGGTCATCTGCAATCTGTAGGAATTTCACATGCTCATCATTGATGAATGGATCATCCAAGTCATCATTTTTATAGTAAAATTCGACAATCGGAGTCGCCAAGGCGATTCCTTCATCAACGCCAAAACGTTTTGAAAAGGAACCAGCCGTATAGTTGCGAAGCACGACTTCCAAAGGAATGATTTCCACCTTTTTATTGAGTTGTTCCGTGTCTGAAAGTTTCTCCACAAAGTGAGTCACCACACCAGCCGCATTTAATTTCTCAAAAATAAAAGATGAAATCTGATTATTCAACACTCCTTTACCTGCAATCTGCTCCTTCTTGATACCGTTGAAAGCAGTCGCCTGATCCTTGTAAGTTGAAATAATAAGATTTTCATCCTCAGTTGTATAGATATCTTTAGCTTTTCCCGAATAGATCAATTGTTTTGACATTTTAAAGTTCGCCTTTCGTATTACTTGAGCACATTTTACCACAAAAAACCTAAAATTACAAGAATTTAACCGAATAAATAGAATAATCATCTCGAAAATCATAAAGAAAAAAACTGCAAGAAACATCTTTCTCACAGTTTTAAAATCATTTAACTCTAAAAACACGAACATTACTCTTTGTTCAAAAATTGATCCAAATAATAACGTAGATAACTTTTCTTGCCTGTAATCATCTGTAGGCGACCTTCCACCCCATACCGAAGTTTTTCTGCCTGCTCAGCAGTCAGATCGGTCTCAGCCTCGATTTTAAAGAAATTCCCTTTCTCAGTCTTAGTAGCTGTCGCATCAATACTTGTAATAGTAGAATCTAGGAAAAGTTGATTCTTGGCATCATGAGTCGTAGTATAGCGAACAGAGTCCCCAATCTTGACTCTTGCTACATCTTTTGAACTAAGATAGGCTGTAAGTTTGGCTTTCCCTTCTTTTTCCAAGGACGGATAGAGTTGGGCTAGCAGGCTTCCCTCTGCAACCATGGTAGAATCACTGGTCTCAGGATTAAGGTGAAGCACCCCATCTTCACTTGCCGTAATTTTCCCCTTGTCTAAAAGATTTCCCTGTACCTTCTTACCTGATTCTGCCTCTAAGATCTTTTGGTCTAAAAGAGTCAATTCCTGACCAACCTTAGCCAAGTGTTGTGATTTAAGGGATTCCAATTGACTGCTTAAGCCAGACGCATAGGCTTGCTGGGTACCTGAACCTGCATACTGAACACGGTAAGTAGCAAGACTAGATTCTAACTGAGAAAGCTGCGCTTCAACCTGCGCAACAGCCTGGGCCTTAGCTTGCGGATTTTCCTCGCCCTGAGACTTATAGGACTGGTAGAGAGAGTAGGCTAGATTCTGACTGGCCAAGGAAGCACCTGTTTCAATAGCTGACTTAGCTGTCTGGTAATCGCGAATTTTAGCCTCTGTTTGGCTGATGAGGTTACCGATTTCAGCTTGGGTTTGGCTAGCTGCTGCATTCTGGGACGCGATGGTCTCATTTTGTTGCGATGTACTAGCCCTAAGACTACCTGCTTGGCTGATGTAGTCGCGAAAGGTGGCTTGGTAGCCAAACTTATCCTCCTCTGGAAAGTGATTCTCCCCTTCTTGCAGACTTTTTTGCAAATACTCCAATTGCTTTTTTTGATCCTTGAGCATATCCAACTGACTAGCATAGGCCTCCGCTTGGACACCCTCTGCCCCTTCCTGATATTGAAGCAGAAGATCCCCTTTCTTAACCAGCTTATTTTCTTCCAAATGATTGACAAGAATGCGATTGTTGCTAGTTGACTGGATATTGGCAAGGATACGACTAGGCTCCACAGTAGCTCTAGTTGACAAACTCATCTCCTTCTCTGCCAAAGTTGCAAAGCCAAGCAAAAATACGAGCAGAAGGGACATGGGTACAATCACCCGACTGGAAAAATTATGATATCGACGATTATAAAACTCCGCACTTTCTAAAAATTCTGGTTTCATCCTCTCCTCTTTCTAGCTATTCACCAAATGGGCGTAAAAGCCACCCTGTGCAAGCAAATCAGCATGCTTTCCTTCTTCAACAATCTTGCCCTGATCCAAGACAACAACCTTCTCTGTCCGCTCAGCAATGGTCAAACGGTGAGCAATGAAAATCAAGGTTTTATCTAAAGCCATGAGATTATCGACAATTCGCTTCTCTGTCAAAATATCCAAACTGCTGGTCGCCTCATCCAAAATCAAGACAGGTGCATCTGTCAAGAGAGCACGCGCCAAAGCGATTCGCTGACGTTGGCCACCTGAAATCCCTGCGCCATCTGAAGTCAATTCTGTCTGGTAATTCAGTGGCATACGCTCGATATCCTCTCGAATCTCTGCCAACTCCACCGCCCGTAAGATGTCTTCCTGTGTCGTCCCCTCCTTGGCTCCCAAAAGAAGATTGTCCAAAATCGTCCCATTAAAGACATAAGGCTGTTGAGGTAGATAGTTGATATACTGGCGCAGGGCCTTTTTGTCAATCTGATTGAGATTGACACCACCCAGACTAATCTCTCCCTGACTTGGGTCGTAAAAATTAACCATCATCTTGGCCAAAGTCGTCTTACCTGACCCTGAAATCCCCACAAAAGCCACCTTAGAACCCTGTGGAATGGTAAAATTGATATCTGATAAGACGTCTCGACCATAGCCATACTTGTAATGAACCTGCTTGAAGGACATCTCTCCCTTCATCAAGCTCAAATCCTCAACCGTTTTCTTCTCCTCAAACTCCGAAGCTACCAGATACACTTCATTTAGACGGTTATTGGCAACCTGCGCTGTCTGAAGCTTAGTTTGCAGATTGATGATATTTTCCAAAGGATTGGTAAAGTAAACAAGCAAGGTATTATAGGTAATCAACTGTCCCAAACTCATCTTGCCATCCATGACCAAAACAGCCCCCATCCAGAGAATGCCGACATTGAGCAAGAGATGGGCAACTTTTTTCAGAGCCTTTTGCTGACTCTCTGCCCGACTATAGGTAAAGGATTTTTTCAGATAATCCACAAATTCCTTGTCAATCTTTTGGTAACGCTGACTTTCACTGGTCAAGGACTTAATAGTCTCAATACCGTTGATATCCTCGATGATAGAGGAAGACAGAACCGCATTGGCTTCCATGGTATCCCGATTCATCTTTTCAAACGGCTTCATAAATGCAAAGATAATCACTGTGTAGATAGGAAGTGCTAATAAAGTCATGAAAAAGAGATTGGTATTTTGTGAAAATAAAACAAGAGAAATAATGACGACCGTTGATACGTCCAAGAAAATCGAAAGAATGGTCGAAGCCAGCGCATCGATGATACTGTTAGCATCTGTAAAACGAGACACGATTTCCCCTGTACGACGTGTCGCAAAAAAGGTCATAGGCAGGTGAAAAACATGCTTGATATAGGACAAAATCACATCAATCGACAAGCGTTGCCCCAAAACAAGTAAGAGATACTCCTGAGCATAAGACAAGATCTGCTGGAGGATATAGACGATGACCAAACCAATAGAAATAATCCCCAACGTCGAACGCATCTGATCTGGCACATAGGTATCAATGATAGACTGCAGATAATAAGAACCCACAATGTTAATCAAGGTTACCAAGAGTGTTGCCAAAACGATATTAGCGATCAAGCCACGCTGTTTCACTAATATAGGGATAAAAGAGAGCAGACCATTCTTTTGATCCTTATGAGGCTTGTAGTCTGGACTCGGTGCCATAAACAGAGTCACTCCTGTCCATTCTTCCGCAAAACGCTCACGTGGCAGTTTAGTCAACTTCACCCCGGGATCTGGATCGGCAATATGAATACTTTCCTTATCCTGCCCAGTCACCACATAGTAGTGGAGCAATTTCCCTTCCTTAAGCACATGGACAACAAAAGGAAAGGTCAAATCTGGCAAGTCAAAGAGCGTCATATCCGCCTTAATCGCTCGCGTCTCAAAGCCAATCTCCTCTGCCACCTTGACCAAGCCCAAAGCCGTCGTCCCATCCATGGTCGTCTTGGCCAATTCTCGCAAGTGAGCTAAAGAATAGTAACTACCATAGTAGCCAAAAACCATGGCTAATGAAGCTACACCGCAGTCCATCTGATCCACCTGCGGACGATAGTGACGTTTCCCAAATTTCATATTCATCTCCTTTTTCCTAAACTCATCTGATAATAACTATCTTACCCCAATCCTCAAACAAAAACTGGACTTCCTCCCCAAATGCGCCTATCTCCCTCCCAACTGCACTTTTGGGATTAAAAAATGAGTCTGGGACAATAGTCTCTTATGTCTCAAAAAAAGCAACGGATTTGCCGTTGCTTTTTTGCATGGTTGCGATAGTCTTGGTAAAATAGAATTGCTTAATAAACCATTTAGAAAGGCTATCCCATGCATATTCACTATAACACAAATCAAACAACTTTACCACTAGAAATCAGTTCTTTCTTGCCACAAGACCATCTCGTTTTTACTATTGAAAAAGTGGTGAATACCTTGGAGGATAGTCACTTCCACGCCTTCTATCATGCCTTTGGTCGCCCGTCTTATCACCCTAAAATGCTTGTATCTGCTCTTCTATTTGCCTATTCACAAGGGATTTTCTCTGGTCGAAAAATTGAAAAAATGATGATTGAAAATCTGGCTATGCAGTACCTAACAGGACAGTTGCTTGTCAGCTACCGCACCATCAATCGTTTTCGAGTCGCTGAAGGGATGGAAGAACTCATACGTAATCTTTTCATCGATCTCAATCTTCGTTTAAAAATGGAAGAGTTAGTGACCTTAGATTGCTTGTTTATTGACGGAACTAAGATTGAAGCCAATGCCAACAAGTATAGTTTCGTGTGGAAGAAAGCGACAGAGAAATTCTCCGCCAAACTTCAAGAACAGATACAAGTCTATTTTCAAGAAGAAATCACTCCCCTTATCCATCAAGCTATCGAACTGGATACACAAGAGCCTATCTCCTCAGAGCAGTTGATTGAATTCTCTCAAGTCCTTGAAGAAGAATTGGAAAAACTGAGCCAGGACATTGAGGAGACACCCGTTAAAGGAAAGGACGAACGTAAAACCCAACGTCGTAAACTCAAGAAAGTCTTGCGTAAAGTCAAAGATGATTTTTCAGTACGTGCTGAAAAATATGAGAGTTATCAGGAGACATTTGAAGGTCGCAACAGCTTTTCCAAAACAGATACAGATGCCACTTTTATGCGGATGAAGGAAGATCATATGAAAAATGGCCAACTCAAGGCTGCATATAATCTTCAAATCGCTACTGAAAATCAATTTGTTCTTCACTATGATGTCTTCTCAAATCCGACAGACACAAAGACTCTTCTGCCATTCCTTGAAACCTATCCACATGACGTACAGATAGTTATCGCAGATGCTGGATATGGAAGTGAAGAGAACCTCCTTCGTTTAGATGAAAAGAAGGTAAACCATCTGATTAAATATGCCATGTTTGATAAGGAACAGAAAAGAGGATATAAACAGTCAGCTAGAAACTTAGCGAATTGGCACTATAATGACAAGGAGGATAGCTACACCCATCCTGATGACTGGTATTATCGTTTTCACCATACCAAACATCAGAAAACACAGACAGACTTTCAACAGGAAATCAAGGTTTACTACGCCGATGAACCGGAATCAGCTCCTCAAAAGGGACTGTATATGAACGAACGCTATCAAAACTTGAAAGCTAAAGAATGTCAGGCGCTTTTATCTCCCCAAGGTAGACAGATTTTCGCTCAACGCAAGATTGATGTGGAACCTGTCTTTGGGCAGATAAAGGCTTGTTTGGGTTACAAGAGATGTAATCTGAGAGGGAAGCGTCAAGTGAGAATTGATATGGGATTGGTACTTATGGCCAATAACCTACTAAAATACAATAAGAGAACGACTCAAAATTAAAAAGCTAGAGTTCCACAATTGGAAATCTCTAGCTTTTTGTGGTTGAGAACTATTTTGTCCCAGACTCTAGAAAATATATTTATTTCTTTTTCTTCCTAATTCTTTTGTCAATCATGTATAAAACGATAATCGAAAACAGCGGTGGTACAATATAACTCTTTTCACTCATTGTCAGCTGAAATCCCAGAGTTGCTAGTATCTTAAAGATGAAAATATTCATTAAAAATAAAAAAACAAATACTAAAAAATATTTTAAAATCTTATTCATTTTTTTCTTCAACTCTCCTAATTTCTATACCTATTTTATCAAATTTTATCAAAAAATACATGTAAAACTCCAAATAAACAGCTCAACTACACTTTTTTGGCAAAAAATAGGCAGAACAAACGTCCTACCTACTAAAAATATGATATGAAAGGAAAGTGATGTTTTACTGACACCCTAGGCAAGCTTGGGACAAATAAATCATTGATAGCAACATTTACGACATCCTATTTAAAGTTACTTCAATTTCCAATGTCCCCGTTATTTCTAAGCCACCTCTGGTATGATCTATTCACAGTCAGAATAGATAACACCGTTCTAAATTACGATTCATAGTTTTTCTTACATTCTTTAATAAAATATGTATCAAATTGTTAAAATTAACGTCTACTTCCTAGATAATGACCGTACATATAGGTAGCGACTCCTAAAACACCCCAAGCGATAGCTGTAGAAGTAGTAATAATAAGTCCACCCTCGGTACTAGCCAAATCTGCTTCTGCCATAATCTCAAATTTTTCTTCTAATTTTTTCATATCCTATCTACTCCTTTAAATATATTAACCAAACGTACGAGATAACCAATAACCAGCTACCCCAGCTCCACCCGCAGCAAGTAATGAGCCTCCGATAACAATCAATAAACCCACTCCGCCTTTTACTTGCTCTAATTCATTTTGCTCTACGATTTCAAATTGATTCAAATTTTGCATGATATACTCCTTTTTTAAATAATACTAGCTAACCCAATAGCTACTCCTACTAATAAACCCACTATTCCTGAGGCTGATATAATAACAGCCGCAAATTCGTTTGAAAACTTCATTGATTCTCTCATTATCTCTTGTTTCGACTAATTCCAATAGCTACTCCTGCACTTAAACCGGCAAATGCTGAACCTGCAATAATGCTAGCTGCTACTGCAATCGGAATAATCCCCCCATCCACATTCATCAACTCTTCTTCTGTAAGAGCTACAAAGTTCTGTTCCATTTTGTCAAAATTTGTCATCTTTTTTTCTCCTCAATTTTTATGTTTTGTTATATCTTTAATGTTTAGCCTCTAAGCCACTTAAATAGCCAGATTGGATAAATAACTGAAATAATCATTTCTAATCTCCTTTTCTTTCTTACTTATTTATTCGAAAAACAATTCAAAAATGTACAACTAAATTAAATTTATTTGAAAAATAATTTAGTCAACCACGGATAAAAAATTGGTAGATACATGAACTAGGCTCCTTTCTTCTCCCTCTTACCTATCTATTCGAAAAAATTTTCGAAAATGTACAACTAAATTAAATTTTATTTCAAAAATAATTTAGTAAACCACGGATACAAGATTGGTAGATACATAAACCAGGCTCCTTTCTTCTCCCTCTTACTTATCTATTCGAAAAAAATTTCGAAAATGTACAACTAATTAAATTTATTTGAAAAATAATTTAGTAAACCACGGATACAAGATTGGTAGATACATAAACTAGGCTCCTTTCCTTTTCCTCTTACTTATCTATTCGAAAAACAATTCGAAAATGAACAACTAAATTAAATTTTATTTAAAAAATAATTTAATGAACCACGGATACAAGATTGGTAGATACATAAACCAGGCTCCTTTCCTTTTCCTCTTACTTATTTATTCGAAAAAGAATCCAAAAAAATAAGAATATCAGAAAATTTTCCGACATTCTTATTGATAAATTCATTCAAATCTAACAGATATTAGACATTGAGATGTTTTTTAAGGGTTCTTCTGGCTGTTCGTGATACAGGGAAGTGCAAGCCTTCTAACAGGGTCACTTCTGTCGTAGTCATCTCTTCAATGGCCTGTAAACTGACCAACGTATTGCGATTGGCATAGACAAAGTAATCTTTTTCAGCCTTAGCAGCAATATCCTTGAGACTGCCATAAATGGTCTTGATAGAATGATTGGCATAGTAGACCTTGATACGATGGGATTCCACTGAGGTTTCAAAGGCTAAAATCTCATGGTAGGGCAGAGTAAAGCCCCGTCTCCCCTCAAAACTATAGGTAAAGAGACGCATATTTTCCCTCTTGTCCACTGCCAGTACATAGTCCAGACAGCGCTCCAGCTGATGACGGTAATCCTCCTCAGGCTGATCCTTGGAAATAAAATCCAAGGCAGACAAGTGGTAGCGAAAAGCTAGAGGCAAGGCCTCCGAGTGCGTGGACACAAAGACAATGCTTGTAAAAGGATCCCGCTCCCGAACCTGTTGAGCAACCTGAAAGCCCCGTTCACGCTCTCCATCAATCTCTAAATCTAATAAATAGAGCTGGTAATGATCAAAATACTGAGAATACTTTTCAACATCCCCATAGTTTTTGGCAATATCAATTTCCAATCTTAAATTGCGAGAGCGACCGATATCTAGCAAAGTCTGCTCTATCCGTCCCTGCTGAACTCTATCGTCTTCCAAAACTAAAATTCTCATTCCTCTCCCCCTCGTTTCTCATCCTTAAATGGCAATTCTAAATCTTGTCTAAAGGTCGTTTCTCCTAGCTGGGTATCTAAGTTCAAATCATAATGAAAAACCATATCCTCCAAGGTCGCTAAGCCCAGTCCACTGTGGTTACCCTTGGTCGAATAACCCTTTTGACTGAGAATGCTGGGATTCAGTTCTTCTTTCTTACGAGTGTTTTCAATGATAAAACGGACACTCCTATCACCTGCCAATAAAGCAACCCGAATCTGCGGATTTTCAGCCTCACTGGCTGCTTCTAAAGCATTTGTCGTGAGGATAGAGAGGATACGAATAGCCTCTAACATCGGCAATGCCAGCTCTTCTACGACCCCCACCGTCTCCAAACTAAAATGAATTCCCTGCTTATCTGCCACAATCATAGCTTTTGCCAAGGTATTACGAATGGCTATGTCGTGGATATTGTGAAGATTAAAGGCTGTGTAATCTGCCTTCCTCAGCTTTTCATTGGTCTTTAAAAAAACATCTTGATAAATGGTAGACACCTCAGCCATGTCTTGATTCGCTATGGCAGGCTCCAT
>CAJNCE010000012.1:0-49698 GCA_905221185.1 bacterium
GAACTCGCTCAAATTAACGAGAGATTCCTCGGTTTTCATTTCATTAAAAGTAAGAGACCTATTTTTTCAGTAGACTCCCTTGTCTCAGGACAGGCTTTTTTAAATAGAGATGAAAATTCCTTGACATCTATTCTCAGAGTGTTATACTGTAAGTGTAATCGCCGATTTAGCTCAGTCGGTAGAGCAAGGCACTCGTAAAGCCTAGGTCACAGGTTCGATCCCTGCAATCGGCAAAGTGAAGAAACTCATTCTACTGGGTTTCTTTTTATTTTATCTTATACTCAATGAAAATTAAAAAGCAAACTAGGAAGCTAGCCGCAGCTTGCTCAAAACACTGTTTTGAGGTTGCAGATGGAAACTGACGTGGTTTGAAGAGATGTTCGAAGAGTATTAACGATTCAACCACTTAGACCGAGATATAGACCAGATAGGCAAAAGACCTTGTTCTTGAGATTGAGCTCTGCTATAATGATTTTTGTAAGGTACGTGAGGCATCGATACCAGGTAACTCAAGTTCCTAAAAAAGAAATTGGAGACAAACAAATGAAAAAATTATTGGGAATTGTATTTTTAGTAGCAGCAGCGACAGTATTGTATTTTGGCTCTGTAGGCTGGCCAAGTTTGGATGTCAGCCTCTGGTCACTGATTCCGGTAGGGTTGTTCCTCTTTTTCACTCTAGAGAATCTTTTGAAAAAAGACTATAAGGCTAGTCTGATGTGTTTGATTATTGCCTTTATCATTGCGAATGCAATTTTGGATCTGTTGCCAATTTCAAGTAGCTTAGTCATTGGAGCAGGTGTGCTAGCTTGTGTAGGTATTGGTTACCTATTTCCTGATAAAGAGAGTAAATAGAAATTATTGAAAAATAGATAAAGAAAAAACACTTCAACCACTGTATTTTAGTTTGATTGAGGTGTTTTTGATTTTATTTTTTTATTTCTGAGCCATCAATTCAACAATCATCTCGATATACATGACAAGGGTCAATAAGAATCCTGCACGCCAGAAGAATTTGATGAATTTAGGATAGTAAAAGCTACGTTTTTTCAAAAGAAAGAAAAAAACGAGGATAATGGCTAGGAGTGAGAGGGCTAGTCCCAGTCTAGGGAGAAAATTATGGGTAAAGGTTTTAGCTGTGATCAGGTAATACTCAAATACCAAGATTGGAAAAGCCAAATCCGCAAAATTTCGTCCTAGTTTTTTTAATCTAAAAAGTTTGGTTATGATAATGCAGACGACTAAGGTCAGTATCAATAATAAAATAGATGCTAATTTCATTAAAATCATATCCATATTGTATCATAAAAAATCGCTAATGGAAATGAGAAACAGAGGAATTTATAGGAAAGTCAGGCTTTTGAGATTGTGGGTGAATTTTGTTATAATGAAAGTTATGAAATCTTATAATACCTTGAATGATTATTATCGAAAACTCTTTGGAGAAAAGACCTTTAAAGTCCCTATTGATGCGGGATTTGACTGTCCCAATCGTGATGGAACAGTAGCTCATGGGGGTTGTACTTTTTGTACGGTTTCTGGTTCTGGAGATGCTATTGTAGCACCAGATGCGCCTATCCGTGAGCAATTTTATAAGGAAATTGACTTTATGCACCGCAAGTGGCCAGATGTCCAGAAGTATTTGGTTTATTTTCAAAATTTTACCAATACCCATGAAAAGGTGGAAGTGATTCGGGAACGTTATGAGCAGGCTATCAACGAGCCAGGTGTAGTAGGAATCAATATCGGAACACGCCCAGACTGTTTACCAGACGAAACCATCGAATATTTGGCTGAGTTATCGGAGCGCATGCATGTGACGGTTGAATTGGGCTTGCAGACCACTTATGAAACAACCTCTGACCTGATTAACCGTGCCCATTCCTATGAATTGTACGTAGAAACGGTCAAGCGTTTGAGAAAGTATCCTAAGATTGAGATTGTTTCACATCTGATCAATGGACTTCCTGGTGAGACTCATGAGATGATGGTTGAAAATGTCCGTCGCTGTGTTACGGATAACGATATTCAAGGAATTAAACTGCACTTGCTTCACCTGATGACCAATACGCGTATGCAACGGGATTACCACGAGGGACGTTTGCAATTGATGAGCCAGGACGAATATGTCAAGGTCATCTGTGACCAATTGGAGATCATTCCCAAGCATATCGTCATCCATCGAATCACAGGAGATGCACCTAGAGATATGCTGATTGGTCCTATGTGGAGCCTCAATAAATGGGAAGTTCTCAACAGCATTGAGATGGAGATGCGACGTCGTGGAAGTGTTCAAGGATGTAAGGCTGTAAAACAGGAGTTTAATAATGAAAAGACCACTTGAAATGGCACATGATTTTTTGGCTGAGGTCGTGACAAAAGAGGATGTCGTAGTGGATGCGACCATGGGAAATGGCCATGATACTCTCTTTCTAGCTAAGCTAGCCAAGCAAGTCTATGCCTTTGATATTCAGGAACAAGCCTTGGAAAAGACCCAAGATCGTTTGGACCAGGCTGGAATGACAAATGCCCAGTTAATCTTGCAAGGCCATGAGACACTGGACCAGTTTGTGACAGAAGCCAAGGCAGGGATTTTTAATCTGGGTTATCTGCCGTCGGCTGATAAGTCCGTTATTACCCAACCTCAGACAACTATTGAAGCCTTAGAAAAGTTGTGTCACTTTCTTGTCAAAGGTGGACGGATTGCCATTATGATCTACTATGGTCATGAAGGAGGCGATCTCGAGAGGGATGCTGTCTTGGATTTTGTTAGCCAGTTGAACCAACAAGAGTACACAGCTGCCATTTACCGAACTTTAAATCAAGTCAACAACCCACCATTTTTAGTAATGATTGAAAAATTGGAGAGATATAGACATGGATAAACAATACCTACGTGAAAAGCTAGATACCATGCGCCAGAAATTTGTCGAGTCCACCCACCACGAACGTGCGGTGGGTGTGTTAGACCAAGCGTATATGAGCAAAAAAATGCTTAAAATCAAGAAAAAATTAGTAGCTCTTGAAATGGAACGGTGCCAGAGAAAAATTGAGCACAAAGACTGTTCCAAGATTGATCAAAAAATCAAAGAGCAGAAGGAGATATTTGAATCCTGTTGTAAAAAAGACTAAGGAGGAATTGCGTGGAATTACTGATTTACCTCATCCTATTTTTACTGGTCTTGATTGTCTCAAGTACAACCAATAAGCTCCTGCCCTTTTTGCCCCTCCCTTTGGTGCAAATTCTTCTGGGAATTGTGATTGGACTCTTTTTAACCAATACCGATTTTCATCTCAATACGGAGTTGTTTTTGGCCCTGGTTATCGGGCCCTTGCTTTTCCGAGAGTCAGAGGAAGCGGATATTACGGCTATTTTAAAACACTGGCGAATCATTGTTTATCTCATATTTCCAGTGATTTTTATCTCGTCCCTGAGTTTGGGTGGTTTGGCTCATCTTCTTTGGCTCAGTCTTCCCTTAGCGGCTTGTTTGGCTGTTGGGGCTGCCCTTGGGCCTACGGACTTGGTGGCCTTTGCCTCTCTTTCGGAGCGTTTTAGCTTTCCTAAGCGCGTGTCCAATATCCTCAAAGGTGAAGGACTCTTGAATGATGCCTCTGGCTTGGTAGCCTTTCAAGTTGCCTTGGCGGCTTGGACAACAGGAGCCTTTTCCCTTGGACAAGCTGGTAGCTCGCTCATCTTTTCAATTCTAGGCGGTTTTCTGATTGGCTTTTTAACAGCCATGACCAATCGTTTCCTCCATACTTTTTTGTTAAGTGTACGCGCAACGGATATTGCCAGCGAACTTTTATTAGAATTGAGTTTGCCTCTGGTGACCTTCTTTTTAGCAGAAGAAGTACACGTTTCAGGGATTATTGCCGTTGTAGTTGCGGGGATTTTAAAGGCAAGTCGTTTTAAGAAAATCACGCTTCTCGAAGCCCAAGTGGATACAGTGACCGAGACAGTCTGGCATACAGTGACCTTTATGCTCAACGGTTCTGTCTTTGTGATTTTGGGAATAGAGTTGGAAATGATAGCAGAACCTATCTTGACCAATCCAATCTATAATCCTCTACTCTTGCTGGTATCTCTTGTCGCCCTGACCTTTGTCCTCTTTGCCATTCGTTTTGTCATGATCTATGGCTATTATGCTTATAGGACCCGACGCCTCAAGAAAAAATTGAATAAGTATATGAAGGATATGCTTCTCTTGACCTTCTCAGGTGTCAAGGGAACGGTGTCGATTGCTACGATTCTTCTGATACCAAGTGATTTAGAGCAGGAATATCCAATCTTGCTTTTCCTTGTTGCAGGTGTGACGCTTGTCAGCTTTTTAACAGGTCTCTTGGTCTTGCCTTATCTTTCTGATGAACAGGAAGAAAGCAAGGACTATCTCATGCATATCGCCATTTTGAACGATGTAACGATAGAGTTGGAAAAAGAGTTGGAAGATACCAGAAATAAACTTCCCCTCTATGCGGCTATTGATAATTACCATGGACGTATTGAAAATCTCATCCTGAGTCAAGAAAATAAGGGGGCTCAAGAAGACTGGGAGGCCTTAAAACTTCTCATCCTCAGTATTGAAAGTGACGGATTGGAACAGGCTTATGAAGAAGGTAAGATGAGTGAGCGTGCTTATCGAGTTTACCAACGTTATCTGAAAAACATGGAACAAGGTATCAATCGCAAGTTTGCTTCACGGTTGACCTATTACTTCCTTGTTTCCTTGAGGATTCTACGTTTTCTCCTTCACGAAGTCTTTACCTTTGGCAAGACCTTCCGCAGTTGGAAAAATGAAGAATCACAGAAACTTAGAGCCCTTGACTATGACCAAATCGCAGAGCTTTATCTAGAAAATACAGAGATGATTATCGAAAGTTTGGAGAACCTAAAAGGGGTTTATAAGAGCTCTTTAATCAGCTTTATGCAGGATTCTCGGCTTCGAGAAACAGCTATCATCACCAGTGGTGCCTTTGTCGAACGGGTTATCAATCGTGTCAAGCCCAACAATATCGATGAAATGCTGAGAGGCTATTATCTAGAGCGTAAATTGATTTTCGAATACGAAGAAAAACGATTGATTACGACCAAGTATGCCAAGAAGTTACGGCAAAATGTAAATAACTTAGAGAACTATTCTCTAAAGGAAGCTGCCAATACCCTGCCTTATGATATGGTGGAATTGGTAAGAAGAAATTAATCAAGATTGTAAGTGAAGGAGTGTGACATGAAGAAGTGGTGGAAAGAGCTGATAGACAGGTCTTTAGTAAAAGCTTTTTTGCATTATTATCAAGCATCAGATAGTGAGTTGACAAGTGTCGCAGTAGCCTACTATTGGTTGATTTCGATTTTTCCCCTGCTTTTGGTAGTAGTCAATATCCTCCCCTATTTTCAGATTCCAGTTTCTAATTTTCTGAAGGTTGTCAATGAATTTTTGCCAGATACGGTCTATGATGTAGTGGCAAAGATTATTACAGAAGTGCTGACTCAACCTTCAACGGGTTTGTTGAGTTTTGCGGTTTTGTCAGCCCTCTGGACCTTTTCAAAATCCATGAACTTTCTGCAGAAAGCCTTTAATAAAGCTTACGGAGTAGCCAAAAATCGTGGAATGATTTCCCATCAGCTCATGAGTTTATTTGTCAGTTTCGGCTTGCAGATTCTCTTTGCTCTTGCTCTCTTTCTGAGCGTTTTTGGTCGCATGCTCCTCAACCTCATCAAAAGCTACTGGAAATCAGATAGTCCTCTCTTTGATTACCTGCAGGATCTAACAGAACCCTTGGTCTATGCCTTGATTTTTGCCATCTTGGTTATGCTTTATTATTTCTTGCCCAATGTTAAGGTGCGACGAATTCGACATGTATTGCCAGGTAGCACTTTTGTCTTGTTGACCTTGGTCTTACTGCTCAATATCTTTTCAGTCTATGTCAACAACTATGTTAATCACCTCGTGGACGTCCGTTTTTTCAGTTCCATCGTTGTGGTGGTCATGATGTTCTGGTTTATTCTCATCGCTAAGATTTTGATTGTCGGCGCGGTAATCAATGCCAGTGTTCAGAGTTTGAAAGATACGAGCTTGAGAACAGACTAATTCTTTATCCATAACAAAACGCATACTATCAAGGTTTTATTGCCTGATAATATGCGTTTTTTGATTATGTAAATTAATAGATAAACATGGCATCACCGAAACTGAAGAAGCGGTAGTGTTCTTGGATGGCATGGTGATAAGCGTCTAAGACTAATTCACGGCCTGCAAAGGCAGAAACCAACATGACCAGAGTTGATTTTGGTAGGTGGAAATTGGTTGAAAAGGCATCTACAACCTTCCATTCGTAGCCAGGTTTGATAAAGATATTGGTCCAGCCAGAATCTGCTTGGATTTGTCCATCAAACTTGGAACCAATAGTCTCTAAGGTGCGGATAGAAGTGGTTCCAACAGCGATGACACGACCACCATTTTCCTTAACAGAGCGAAGGGTGGCAGCCGCTTCCTCAGAAAGCTGGTAGAATTCTGAGTGCATTTCGTGTTCGTCTAGATTGTCCACAGAAACAGGTCTAAAGGTTCCGAGTCCGACATGGAGAGTCAGATAGACCAGATGGACCCCCTTGGCTTGGATTTCTGCCAGCAGTTCTTTGGTGAAGTGCAGGCCAGCAGTCGGTGCAGCAGCAGACCCACTTTCCTTAGCGTAGACCGTTTGATAACGTTCACGGTCATCCAATTTTTCGTGGATATACGGAGGCAGCGGCATTTCTCCCAGACTTTCCAAAACTTCTAGGAAAATTCCTTGGTATTCAAAGCGGACAATACGGCCCCCGTGAGTCAATTCTTCTGTAACGACAGCGCTGAGACGACCATCACCAAAGCTGACACGAGTTCCGACCTTGAGGCGTTTGGCAGGTTTAGCCAGAACTTCCCACTCATCTCCAGCAGTGTTTTTAAGGAGTAGAAGTTCCACATGGCCTCCAGTCTCCTCTTTTTGACCATAGAGGCGGGCGGGGAGAACTCGGGTGTCGTTCATGACAAGGGCATCACCAGGTTCCAGCATATCAATAATAGAGTGGAAGTGTTTATCCTGCATTTCTCCCGTCTCACGATTGACGATGAGGAGTTTAGAGGCATCTCGTTTTTCAAGAGGTGTTTGGGCGATCAATTCTTCTGGCAAGTGGAAATCAAAATCAGCTGTATTCATTTTATTCATCATTCTTTCTAAGTTCTAATCCTATCCATTATAACATGTTTCAAGTTTGGACGCTCTTTTTTTAGAAATTAAATCGTTTTCACTTGACAAAAATTGGTCTATACCATATAATAAATATAGATTAAAACGGAGGATGAAAAGATGAAAGTCATTAAAGTTGAAAACCAAGTCGAAGGTGGAAAAGTTGCGTTTGAGATTTTGAAGGAAAAATTGGCTAATGGCGCTCAAACATTGGGACTTGCGACAGGAAGCAGCCCACTTGAATTTTACAAGGAAATTGTTGAAAGTGACCTTGATTTTTCAAATCTAACAAGTGTGAACCTTGATGAATATGTAGGTCTTGATGGCGACAATCCTCAGTCTTACCGCCACTTCATGCAGGAGAACTTGTTCAATCAAAAACCATTTAAAGAAAGTTTCTTGCCTCGTGGGGTTAAGGATCATGCTGAAACTGAAGTAGAACGCTACAATCAAATTTTGGCTGACCATCCAGTTGACCTGCAAATCTTGGGAATTGGTCGCAATGGGCATATCGGCTTTAATGAGCCTGGTACTCCATTTGACAGTCAAACTCACCTTGTAGAGCTTGACCAGTCTACTATCGAAGCCAATGCTCGCTTCTTTGACAAGATTGAAGATGTCCCAACTCAAGCCATTTCAATGGGGATTAAAAACATCTTAGATGCTAAGTCAATTATTCTCTTTGCTTACGGTGAATCAAAAGCAGAAGCCATTGCCGGCACCGTGTCTGGTCCAGTGACTGAGAACCTACCAGCAAGTAGCCTGCAAAATCACCCTGATGTGACCATTATTGCAGATGCTGAAGCGCTTAGCTTGCTTGAAAAATAAAAAGCAATGTTCTATTGAACGCTTTCAACTCTTGTATAAATGGAAGAAAAAATCAAAATTAAACCGCATTTTTTCTTGACAATTATTCCTTTTACGTGTAGAATAGAATAGATCTTGAACTTGAAGGGAGTGAAAAAAATGTCTAAAACAGTAGTACGTAAGAATGAATCTCTTGACGACGCACTTCGTCGTTTCAAACGTGCGGTTACTAAAGCTGGTACTCTTCAAGAAACACGCAAACGTGAATTCTATGAAAAACCTTCTGTAAAACGTAAACGTAAATCAGAAGCAGCTCGTAAACGTAAAAAATTCTAATTAGAAATGAAAGGCTAGAGAAATCTAGTCTTTTTTCTTTTAATACTCTTCGAAAATCAAATTCAAACCACGTCAACGTCGCCTTGCCGTACTCAAGTACAGCCTGCGGCTAGTTTCCTAGTTTGCTCTTTGATTTTCATTGAGTATAAATAAATACTTCAAAGCCTGCAAAAATCTGAAACTTCTAAGGACAATTTGATATAATAGTAAAAAGAACTCGATTGAAGGAGGAAATGATGTCGGTTTTAGTAAAAGAAGTGATTGAAAAGCTTAGACTAGACATTGTCTATGGCGAACCAGAATTGCTTGAAAAGGAAATCAATACAGCGGATATTACGCGACCTGGTCTTGAAATGACAGGCTATTTTGACTACTATACGCCAGAGCGGATTCAACTTTTGGGGATGAAGGAATGGTCTTATCTGATCAGCATGCCTTCTAACAGCCGCTATGAAGTTTTGAAAAAAATGTTTCTACCTGAGACACCTGCGGTCATTGTTGCCCGTGGTTTGGTGGTTCCAGAGGAGATGTTAAAGGCAGCCAGAGAATGTAAGATTGCTATTTTAACCAGCCGTACGGCTACTAGTCGTTTGTCTGGAGAGTTATCTAGTTATCTGGATTCTCGTTTGGCAGAACGTACCAGTGTGCACGGTGTTTTGATGGATATCTATGGGATGGGTGTCTTGATTCAAGGCGATAGTGGAATCGGTAAGAGTGAGACAGGTCTTGAGCTTGTCAAACGTGGTCACCGCTTGGTGGCAGATGACCGTGTCGATATCTTTGCCAAGGACGAGATTACTCTTTGGGGTGAACCAGCTGAAATCTTGAGACACCTGATTGAGATTCGTGGGGTTGGGATTATCGATGTTATGAGTCTCTACGGTGCGAGTGCGGTCAAGGACTCTTCACAAGTCCAGCTGGCTGTTTATTTGGAAAATTACGATACACATAAGACCTTTGATCGTCTTGGAAACAATCCAGAGGAACTAGAAATTTCTGGCGTTGCTATTCCTCGTATCCGCATCCCAGTTAAAACAGGTCGAAATATCTCTGTTGTGATTGAGGCAGCTGCCATGAATTATCGTGCCAAGGAAATGGGCTTTGATGCGACCCGTTTGTTCGAAGAACGCTTGACAAATCTTATTGCTCAAAACGAGGTGTCTAATGCTTGATCCAATTGCTATTCATCTTGGACCTCTAGCCATTCGTTGGTATGCCTTGTGTATTGTGACAGGCTTGATTCTTGCGGTTTATTTGACCATGAAAGAAGCGCCTAGAAAGAAGATCATACCAGACGATATTCTAGATTTTATCTTGATTGCCTTTCCCCTAGCTATTTTAGGAGCACGTCTCTATTATGTTATTTTCCGTTTTGATTACTATAGTCAGAACTTGGGAGAGATTTTTGCCATTTGGAATGGTGGTTTGGCCATTTATGGCGGCTTGATAACTGGCGCTATTGTCCTCTATATTTTTGCTGATCGTAAGCTCATCAATACTTGGGATTTTTTAGATATTGCGGCGCCAAGCGTCATGATTGCCCAAAGTTTGGGTCGCTGGGGCAATTTCTTTAACCAAGAAGCTTATGGTGCAGCAGTGGATAATCTAGATTATCTACCTGCCTTTATCCGTGACCAGATGTATATTGAGGGGAGCTACCGTCAGCCGACCTTCCTTTACGAGTCTCTTTGGAATCTACTTGGCTTTGCCTTGATTTTGATTGCCAGACGAAAATGGAAGAGCCTCAGACGAGGTCATATCACTGCTTTCTACTTGATTTGGTATGGTTTTGGTCGTATGGTCATCGAAGGCATGCGGACAGATAGCCTCATGTTCTTTGGTCTTCGAGTGTCCCAATGGCTATCAGTTGTTCTTATCGGTCTCGGTATTTTTATCATTCTATATCAAAATCGAAAGAAGGCCCCTTACTATATTACAGAGGAGGAAAACTAAATGTTAGAAGTTGCATATATTCTTGTTGCCCTAGCTTTGATTGTCTTTTTGGTGTATCTGATTATTACTGTACAAAAACTTGGCCGTGTTATCGATGAAACAGAGAAGACGATTAAAACCTTGACTTCAGATGTGGATGTAACCTTGCATCATACCAATGAATTGCTGGCTAAGGTCAATGTCTTGGCAGATGATATCAATGTCAAGGTGGCAACGATTGATCCACTCTTTAGTGCTGTTGCAGATTTGTCTCTATCTGTTTCAGACCTAAATGACCATGCGCGTGTCTTGAGCAAGAAAGCTTCATCAGCTGGTTCAAAAACACTGAAGACTGGTGCAAGTTTGTCAGCCCTTCGTCTTGCAAGTAAATTATTCAAAAAATAAAAAAGGAGAATCCTTATGGGTAAACTATCCTCAATCCTTTTAGGAACCGTTTCAGGTGCAGCTCTTGCCTTGTTTTTAACAAGCGACAAGGGCAAACAAGTTTGCAGTCAAGCTCAAGATTTTCTAGATGATTTGAGAGAAGATCCTGAGTATGCCAAGGAGCAGGTCTGTGAAAAACTGACAGAAGTCAAGGAACAGGCTACAGATTTTGTTCTGAAAACCAAAGAACAGGTTGAGTCAGGGGAAATCACTGTGGACAGTGTACTTAACCAAGCTAAATCATATGCTTTTCAAGCGACAGAGGCATCAAAAAATCAATTCAATAATCTCAAGGAGCAATGGCAAGAAAAGGCCGAAACTCTTGACCAATCAGAAGAGATTGTGATTGATATCAAAGAAGAAAAAATCTAGATTTGGGAGAGTTGGATAAAAATCCAATAGTAGTCGCAAATCTAGTAAATTGTATAAGATAAAACGCATAGTATTAATGGCTGTATGTCTGATATTATGCGTTTTTTTGATTTTGAAGACTTTTTGACAAACCTTTTTAAAAACACATGAGTGTCATGATTTTTTATGGTATAATGGCAGTGTTAGAAGTGAAATATTTACATTTTTTTATATTTTACTGATATTTTAGTAATATTAAGCAATCCATTTTTCTATGATTAGAAATCAATGTAGTAGGTTATGATAAAGTAGAGGGGAAGCTCTAAAATTTTAGTTAAAGAAATGATCTAGTATTCTGTCAAGGGAAAATATTAGAACCCTCTATTTTGTAAAAATAGTTAGAAAGAAAGTTGGTAAAATGAAAGATATTTTTAATAAACATCAACGTTTTTCGATTCGAAAATTTTCTGTTGGAGTAGCTTCTGTATTAATAGGAATTGCCTTATTTACACCATCCCAAGGAGTATTGGCTTCTACGGAAAATTCTCTATCTTCTGTGGAGAAAAGAGAAGAAGTTCAAAATCTACCAGATAATCAAGATAATCCTTCTTCTGAGTTAGATACCAGAGATGTTCCAATAGGATCTACAAGGACTACAGAACTCAGCACATCTGGGGATAAGGAAAATAACAGCTTGACCACAAGGGGTTTCGTAGCAGGTGAAGATAGATCAAGTACTCCAGAGGTGAGAGCAACATCAACTCCTTCCGAGGTTAAAAAGTATGAATTAACTGATGAGTACGCTAAGCAAATAAAAGCAGGAGTAATCGGTTCAGAAGGTAATAAGCTTGACAGTTTGTTATTAAACGGCCCTAAGTTAAGTCCAGAAGCTTATACAGATGATGATTACTTGAAGGATAAAGAAGAGCTTTATATTTATGAAAAAGGTGGGAAAAAGTATGTAGGCTATAATAGTCATCCCTTATTAGAAGATACTGATGGTGATGGTATTATTGATAGTAAAGAAAAGCCAGATGAAAAATTAAAATGGAATGTGAGTGAACGCGATATGATTATGTTCATGGAATTGTCTTACCGTGATGATAATTATATCGATAGAGTGTTGGATCATAAGAAACCTTTAACAGAGTCAGAGTTATATAAAAAGAATGGTGATAGGAAGCCGCGTTATGAATATATGATGATGAATAAGGAGTTGGGACCTTATTGGGAAAGGAAGAAAAGTTATCATACATCCAGTGGACTAGATGCTGTCTTGTATGAAACTAAGAGTGATTTTTTATATTTACCAAATAGAACTGCACAAGTATTAGCGTTTCGTGGAACAAGTGATGCGAAAGATATCGGAGCTGATATAACTCTGGGGACCGGAGGAAATCCTCAACAGGGGATAGATGCAGAAAATATCATGCGTGAACTAGCTAAAGATAAGAGTATTACCAATCTTTATTTGACAGGACATTCTTTAGGGGGATATTTAGTACAACGGGCAATGGTTGAAGCCTATCAGTTGGCATATTCTGACAGCAGAGTCATGTCTCCGAAAGAACAGTTGGCTTATAGAAACTTTTATAATAATGTATTAAAAAAAGGAACAACATTTAATGCTCCAAAAGTTGTGACAAGTTTGGTTTCTGGCCGTGAATTTTGGCAGAAAGGTTTAGATAGCAAAAAAATAGCTAAGTCAGGGAAATTGACTCATTATATTGTTGATAATGATTCGACGATAAGAAAAGGTGTCAGTAATGATAGTGATGTTGTTATAAATGTTGGACCAACAAGCGGAGGTCATAGTTCACGTTCTTATTTTGAATCCGATATGATTAATAGACGATCAGAGTTTATATCTGGGAAACGAATCTCTTTAGATGGGACAGGTTATCAAGATAAAAAAATTACATCAATTAAATATGTAGAAAAAGTTGGAGAAACTGCTGTATACAGTAAACGCGGAGATGACATCATTAAGTCAACAACTGTGAGTATGAAAAATCCTGATACAGGACAGATTACTAAAAATACACTTGATGAAGTGTTCAAGAAAGATGGTGCCAAATCTAAGGTTGTTGTTACGCAAATACAGCCAAGTGTTCGTTATGAAAAAGACGCAACAAAATCCAGAGGTGAAACTAATGTAACAATAGCTGGTACTCCAGGCACTAGAACAGTTACTACCACTTACACTGTGAATCCTACAGATGGCAGTCTTATTCCGCATGAAGAACCGGCGGTAGTAGTCCCATCAACTCCTACAGTGGTCAAAGTCCCAGCTAAGGATAAAGTAGTAGAAACACCAATTGAACCTGCAGTGGTTTATGAAAAAGATGACACTCGTGACTTCGGTAGACCAGACGAGCGTAGAGAAGGAACAAAAGGAAAATCTGTAACGACTACAAGGTATGATGTTAATCCAAATAATGGAACAGTCACAGAACAGGTTGGTAACCCAGTGGTCACACCAGCTGGTAAAACAATAGTTAAAGTTGGGGCTAAAACTAAGGTTGAGCGTAGCATGGATGAGCAAAGTCGTGAAGTTATCAACACTACAACTTATGAAGTTGATTCAGAAACAGGTAAGGTAACTCCTACAACAGTAACTACTTACGGGACAAGAAAAGAATCAACGGTTGAGAAGAGGGCAGTACCATCTCCAGTAGTTTACGAAAAAGACGATACGAAAGAAAAAGGTACTGAAGCAACTACCGTTAAAGGAGAAGATGGTGAAGATACAATCGTAACAAGGTACACTGTAGACCCTAATACTGGTAAGATTACAGCCACTGAAGGTAAAGCAGTTCGTACGAAAGAACCAACTAATACGATCGTTAAAGTTCCAGCTAAGAATAAAGTAGAAGCAAGAGGAATTCCATTATCTAAGAGATATGTAAAAGATGCTAGTAGGGAAAAAGGTCAAGATGATATTACTATTCCGGGAAAAGATGGAAGTGAGACAACCACAACGACCTACACAGTAAATCCAACTAATGGGGAAGTTACTCCAAATGTAGGAGAGCCGGTAATAGTAAATCCAAAGGATACAATTATCAAAGTAGCAGCAAAAGATAAAGTAGTATACTCTAAAGACGGAGATAACATTGTCAAAGAAGTTACTACATACACAGTAAATTCAAATAATGGAAACATCACAGAGAATACAATAAAAGAAACGTTTAAAGAAAACGGATTGAAGGATAAAGTAGACGTAGAAACAATCCCATCCCCGGTAAAATACGAAAAAGATGCTAGTAGGGAAAAAGGTCAAGATAATATTACTGTCTCAGGAAAAGATGGAAGTAAAACAACCACAACGACCTACACAGTAAATCCCAACAGTGGAGAAGCTATTGCACATGTAGGAGAGCCAGTAATAGTAAATCCAACAACTACTATCGTTAAAGTAGCAGCGAAAGATAAAGTAGTAACTTCTAAAGATGGAAATAACATTGTTAAGACAGCAACTTCATATACAGTAAATCCAGATAATGGAAATATAATAGAGCATACAATAAAAGAAACGTTTAAAGAAAACGGATTGAAGGATAAAGTAGATGTAGAAACAATCCCATCCCCAGTAAAATACGAAAAAGATACTAGTAGGGAAAAAGGTCAAGACAATATTACTGTTCTAGGAAAAGACGGAAGTAAGACAACCACAACGACTTACACAGTAAATCCAGACAATGGAGAAACTATTGCACATGTAGGAGAACCGATAATAGTAGAACCAACTGATACTATTGTTAAAGTTCCAGCTAAGGATAAAGTAGTAGAAACACCGATTGAACCAGAAGTGGAATACGTTAAAGATGCTGAAAAAGACTTCGGCACACCAGATCAGCGTACTGAGGGTGAAAAAGGTAAAACAGTCACTACAACCACTTACGATGTAGATCCAACCGACGGTCATATCACAGAACACGTTGGTAATCCAGTCGTCACCCCAGCAGGCAAGACAATTATTAAAGTTGGTGCGAAAACTAAGGTTGAACAATCTAAAGATTCTGAAGGTCGTGATGTGATTGATACCACTATCTATGAGGTTGATCCAAAAACAGGTAAGGTAACTCCGACAACAGTTCGAACTTATGGGAAAACGAAAGAACCAAAAGTAGAGTTAGAACAAGTTCCTAAGACAGGTGACGTTACAGTCACACCTAAGAAACCAGATGGCTCAACATACCCACCAGGAACTAAGGTAGAAATCCCAGGTAAAGATGGTCCAATCACAGTCACAATCGGTGAAGACGGTAAAGGTAAAGTACCAAACAGTGAATTACCAGAAGGTAAAGTTTCAGGTACAGGTAAGATTACTGAACCAGGTAAACCAGCTGTGGAAGTTCCAGTAGAAAATCCAGCTAAGGTAACAATTTTTGAAAACGGTGTATTACCGGCTTCAATTGAATTGCCAGAGCTAATGATTGAGGTTCGATGGATTGATGAGGATGGAAATGTATTGAAACCATCCGTTAAGACAGGTAATGAAAAGGATGCTGAACATAGAGCTATTCCAGGATATGAATTTGTACGAACTGTGATTGATGAAAATGAACCAGTGATTACACATATCTTCAGAAAAGTAAGTGGAAGTACAATTCCAAATCCAATTCCAGTAACTCCAGTCACACCTGATACTGATGGAAATTCTGGTCAAGATATACCTGCACCAACAAATCCAATTCCAATCCCAGTTGCGCCAGTCATACCTGATACTAATGGAAATTCTGGTCACGATACACCTGCACCAACAACTCCAATTCCAGATGAGGTTACTCCGAATGCAACTCATGAAGATAATACAGATGCTATTGACAATGGAGCTAAGTCAAATGATTCTCAAAATGTATTGCCAAATACAGGAACAGAATCAAATGAGACTCTTGCCTCTCTAGGACTTCTTGGTATTCTAAGTGGTCTCGGGCTTGCTCTTGGAAAGAAAAAAGAAGACTAAAAATTTAGTCAAAATATGTATGGTTCATTGTTAAGTAGACAATGAATAAAAAGATTAAACAACAGCCTTGCTCCTCGTTTTAAAAGAGGTGCAAGGCTATTGTTGTGTTTTAGAAAAAGTAGAAACTCGTACCAAAATACTCATACTCAATAAACACCAAAGAGAAAACTAGAAAGCTAGGCGCAGATAGCTCAAAACACTATTTTGAGATTGTAGATAAAACTGACAAAGTCAGCAATTATCCTACGCCAAGATGACGCTGACGTTGTTTGGAGAGCATTAAAACATTGTGTTTCTTTTAATCCCAATACTCAGTTTTGGGATACCCCAATAAACTCTCCATCGCTTTGCGATTAGTGCATTTTTCGATAGACATGACACAGCTACTACTCGACATTCTTGAGAAATGTTTCAGGAGCCACAATGAATATGGATCGATTGATATGATAGGTAATGATAGATTTATTTTATAGGTAGAGGAGACGTCTCTTTTTATAATTGTTTATATAATATGATAACATTCTATACAAATTAATGGTTTTTAACTTTATTTGATAGAACAAATCGGTTTATATTTGTGTAAATATATTAAAAATGGTATAATTGTGCTGTGATAGCTGTGATAGCTGTGATAGCTGTGATAGCTGTGATAGCTGTGATAGCTGTGATAGCTGTGATAGCTGTGATAGCTGTGATAGCTGTGATAGCTGTGATAGCTGTGATGTTATTAGCAAATAGTAGTCATCATAGTGATTTTTATAACTTGACTCTTTTTTGAAGTTATAAAAATTGCTTTTTCTATATTATATTATATTACCTTTGGGAGGGAAAATGGAACATAAAAACAAGTCATTCAGTCGAATTAAACGTCATCAAAGTGATAAGGTCTTGCGCTTTTCGATTCGTAAATATAGCTTTGGTGCGGCTTCAGTAGCTGTAGCAGCACTGATGTTTTTAGGTACGCATGTCGTTAGTGCGGATGTTGTAGATGGTAAAAACCAACCTGCCATAGGCGCACCGAATCCAAATGAGGAGAAATCGCCTCTGATAGAGTCTGCTCCAACATCAAAAAATGAGGAAACCAAGGAAACTGAAAAAGTTGAGGTAGCCAAGGAAACTGAGGAAAGAGAGAAACCATCTGAAAATAAAGAAGCCGTAGAGGCTAATTCTCTAAATAACGACACATCTACTAGCACAATAACTGTAACTAAAGATGCTAGTGGTGATAAAGTGACGGAAAAACAAACACTAGATAAGTCTCAGTTACAAGCTAATATTACAAAAGTTCAAGAACTCTTGGATAAAGTCAACAAGGAAAAAGCTCCAGCCTCAACTCTTGCTGCAATCCAAGCGGATTTAGAAACAGCTAAAAATGCATTAAATAATAATGAGTTGACACAAGCTGAAATTGATGCCATCGCTAAAAAACTTAATGAGAAAAGTTTTGTCTTATCTTCAATGCCTAAGCTTGTCGCTCCTAAAACAGGAAACGATAAAACCCTAGTAACTCCTAAGACTGAAACAGAGATTAAACACTCTCTTGAAACGGTAAAAGAGGATCTGCAAAAATACGTGAATCAATCAGGAAATGCAACTGATAAACCAAACGTAACTGCAGCAGTACGAATGTTAGAAAACATTTCAAAACAGTTAGAAAATACTACGTTAACATCAAAAGAATTAACAACACTGTTGGAAAAAGCGAAGACAGTTCGGAATTTATTAGTCAATGAAGAGTTGCGTGCAACTTCAGGCACTCGTGATTCACGTAATAATCGAAGCATGGGTGAAGGGGTTAGTTTTAGAGCGGATGGTGTACTAGTAGAAGGTGCATTACATGATGTAAAAGAGTATATCTCAGAGCCAGCAGGACAAGGTTCGACAGCAGAAGGACAACGTACCCGAACGATTGAAAAAACATTCATGACAGCAAAATATAGTACGGAGGGTAATAAGAAATTTATTACTTATGATGTTTACTTCCAAAATGATGGTAAAGCTTTGAATGGATCTACTGGAAATGCATTTTGGTTCTACCCTCCTCGGGATATTTTATATAGCGGTGGTAGATATGTAGGAGATACTATTGCTGAAGCTTACTATGAACGTTATCAAAAAAATGCCGGAACAACAGGGACACTTTCTCATAATCCTAATAATTTTACTAAACTAGACACATATAATGCGCTTGAACAGCTTCGGAGAAATGGTACTAATCAGGATGATAGTACAAGAAGACAATGGGGAGACTCAATTAGTCTTTATCAATTAGATGGTGGTCCTGCTAGAAAAAATCCTAGTCAGGTACAACAAATGTTAAAACAATTACAATATAACAGTGAGTTAAATAGTATCATTAGATTAAACAATAACCCAACAGGGAGTCTTCCTGAACTGTCTTATTCTCAGCTATTAACTATAAGCGGTGGGCGAAATTATGCTTTTAAATATCACGTTAAGATGCGTTTAAAAGATGATGTTACGGCTGAGCAAGCTCAAAGAGCAGGAACTATAGCTGTAACCGCTAAGGAAGGGAAATCTATAACTGCCCTTGCAGCATATGTGTATTCTGCTACAGGAACGAGATTGGAAAGTAGACCAGATGCACAATTATACCCTATAAAAGGAAAAGAAGTTATAAAAACAGTTGGGGACTCTCTTGGGGATGTAAGTAATCCTGTATCATCAGGGTTTGTAGTTCGAAATGATGATAGTAAAAACTTCCCTAATGGTATGAGTTGGAGTTGGACAAATGGACAACCGAATACAAGTACTGCAGGAATTTTTAAGTATAATGTTACTGCAACATATTCTGATAATTCATCAAATTCGACAACTGCAACACTAAAAGTTAAACCTAAAACACCTGTAATTGATCAAAGTTCAGTTAATGAAAAAGCAGGGGAAAGAGGGCAAAATGTAGTTGTAACTGTACAAGATGGAGTTCCTAATGGTTCTACTGTAACTTTATATAATGGGAATACAGTTATAGGAACAGGAACAACAAGTGGTCAAAAAGCTACTATTAATGTGTCTGGAGCATTACCGTCAACAGCAATTACAGCTAAAACAAGTGTCCAAAACAGTAATGGTAAAGTGGAGTCAGATCTTAGTGCACCGGTAACACCAACAGAAGTTCCTGATAAAGTTGCTCCAACAGTATCAATTAACGGAAAAGCATTAACAACAAATGCGGATGATAATCGTTTTATTATTTATCGTGGAGCAAACTTTAATCCTACATTTAGAGTTCAAGATGATAAGAATAATGTCACTTTATCCATTACAAATCTTCCAAAAGATGTTGGAAATGTTTCGACAAGTGGAAGTAAGGATTTAAGCTATACAATTCCAGAAAATACTGTAGCAAATGATGCTCCATTTGGAGAAAGTACTGCAACTGTAGTTGCGAGTGATGGTCGTAATAGTGCAACATATAAATTCAAATATCGTATAGTCGATGTACAAGCTAGTAGTACAGAAACACGTGCTGTTGGAAGTGAATTAGGTGATCCTCATAATCAATTCAAAGTGGCAGATAGTGCTAGTTCAGACAGTGATAAGTACTATCCAACTGGTATGCAGTTTAAATGGAAAGAATTCAATTCTAGTACTTTTTCATTTACTGATGTTGCTAATAATACGAAATTAAATGAGGTAGGAAATGTTACTAAGTATACCGCAACGGCTGCATTTCCTAATACTGTTAATTCAAAAACAATAGATGGAGTAAATTATACAATTTATACACCTATTCAAAAAGCAGTACAAAAGACGTTTAATGTGACGGATTCTGTCGCTCCTACTGTGAAATTAACAAATCTTATTACAAAGAATGAAACAGTATTAACTAATACGGTGCCAACATCAATTGATGGAACAGATGGAACAGCTATAACAATTTTCCGTGGGGCTAAGTTAGTTTTACCTTTGAAATTTTCAGATAATGCCTCAGAAGGACGTGTAAATGTTCAATATGTTTCAGGTTTACCAAAAGGAGTTTCGTTTGGTGGAAGTAATAATAAGTTAACATTCACAGGCGCAAATGAAACTAATCCAACTACGCATACGGTAGAAGGTAAGGTGGCTGCTGATGCAACGCTAGGTTATTCTACAGTTACGCTTAAAGTATCCGATTCAAAAGATGGGGATGTATCTAAAGGGAATCAATCAGAAGTAAAATTCCGTGTAAGAGTACTAGATTTAGACTTTGAACCAGGGCGAGTTGCTGAACCTAATCAATCATCAACAACGATAAATGCTACAAAAGGACAAAATCTTGAAGATGCAAATAATTATTTAACGGTTAATTCTGGAACAAATCGTCAGGATCAAAATAACTTCCCAGGTGGAATGACGTTCCGTATGGTGGATAGTACTACAAATACGGTTATTTCTAAGCTGCCTGATGCTCCAGGTCGTTATGTTGTAAAAGCAAGAGCTTATTTCCCAGTAGATTATGCTGGAACAAATGAAGTGAGCGAAGTAGTAACAGGAAATAGTGATAAACAGCTTAATGGACGTCGTTATTTGGAGAAAACTATTAATTTTGTTGTAAAACCAATAGCTCCAACAATTGCTCCACAAACTAATGGAGATGTAACAATCACACCAGCGAATGAGACGAATGTAAATACATTAAACTTCACTTATATCCATCCAAATGGTTCTACACAAAATATTACAGCAACAAAAACAGGTAACACATGGAGTTTAACTAATGCACCAGCAGATGGTGTAACAATCAATGAAAATACGGGTGTAGTTACGATTAAAGACCGTGCTGTGAAAGATAATCAAACGGTAACGGCTAAATCTGTGACTGCAGACTCTGTGCAGGCTGATCGTGTAGAAAGTGATACAACTAATGGTACTTCGCCAGCGGGAGATACAGAAAAACCGAAGTTTGTATTTAATGAAAATAGAAAAGAAACATTTAAAGAAAATGGTGACCAAGTTGTTTATGTAACTCCAACTGAAACTACAGATATTGAAATAGGTAGTGTAACAGATAATTCAAATAAATTATTAAAAGTTGAAATGTCATCTACTATCTCGGAATTTGGAGGAATAACTTTTGAAGGAGTAGCGAATCGAACTGATAATGTGGAACTAGATGCTCCAAGAAAAGTTACAGTTAGAGGAGTCATTCCTAGTAAAAATGGTACTAGAAACTGGGTAGGTAATGAAGTTTATACACGTAATGTACGTGCACAAGATGCGGCAACACTAACAACAGAGGATTCAGCTGCAAATACCGTTAAATTCAAGGTCTTAATACAAAAAGATAAATATACACCAAATACGGTTGCTCCTGTAATTGAAAAAGATATTACACAACCGAATACATCGTTGACAGATGAAGAATTTAACAAGATTAAAAATTCATTAACATTTACTGCAGATAAAGGTACTGTTAAGATTGATAAAAACACTCAAAACTTAACGTTTACATCTGATAAAGTAGTAAAAGTTAAAGATGATGGTTCATACTATGTGTCAGCTACAGTAACATATCCAGATGGTTCTTCAGAAACAGTGGAAGTTCCAGTTGATGCTAAACAAGCGAATAAATCAAGAACAACATTAACTGCTCAAGAAGTTTCTATCAAAGCTGCAAAAGATAAAAATGCACAAGGTGTAGTTCCAACTACAGAATCAAGTCGAGTAATTAGTAATATTGCAATTCCAAATAATCAGCCACAACCAACTGCTAAAGTTCTTAAAGATAACGGACGAATTACAGAAGTAGATGGTAAGAAAGTTGCGACAGTTGTATTAACATATTCTGACAACTCTACAAAAGAAGTAACAGTTCCAGTTTTAGAAGTTAAACCAATTGACATTACAACAACATTTAACGAGTTGGATAATACGGTAACAGTTAAACCGAATACAACAGTAGAAAATGGCGACAAATTACACGTAACAATTCGTGGAGTTGGAATGCAATTAACAAAAACAGCTACAGGATATACAAATAGCCGTAACGACCGTGACATTACTGTAAATCAAGATGGAAGTATTACAATCAGCTTATTAAGAAATGAAGCATTCCAAGCAGGAGATCGTGTAGTAACACGTCACGAAAGCAATAAGAACGGAAAAGTTGATTCATATGAAACCGAATCATTCGCAGGATTAAAACCAGTCGAGAAAGTTCCAGCAATTAATTTAACAAATCTAACTCCAAAAGAAATAGAAGACGTTAAAGCAGCCGTGAAAAAAGCAAATCCATCAGTTAATGTTGCAGAATTACAAGTAGCAGCAAACGGGGATGTAACTTATAGACACAAAGGTGCAGGAGTAGGATCTAGTGACCCAACACCAGAGGTTAGGTTGACAGAAACTGTACGTGAACGTAACGATGCAGAGAAAATCGATCCAACAGTAGTGACGTTAACACGCTATGTTACAGAAACAAAACATACAGATGAACAAATCAAAAATGCAATTACAGGTGAACATATTGCTAGCAAAGTAATTACAGGTGAAATTCCAACTAATGGCGGAACTGTAGTAGTTAAAGTAACATATACAGATGGAAGTTCTGAAGATGTAAAAGTTCCGGTTATAGTAACACCAGAATTAACACCAGTTAAGAACCTAAATAACTTAACAAACAAAGAAAAAGAATCTGTAAAAGATAAAATACAAGCGTTGAACCCAACAGCTACGAATATAGTTGTAAAAAATAATGGTGAAACAACATTAACTATACCTGACGTTACAAGCGCAACGTTAACACCAGATAAGACAGTAGTTGAAGCACAATCAAATGGATTAGTAGATCCAGCTAAGACACCAGTTAAGAACACTTCAGCGTTAACAGAGGAAGAAAAAGGAAAAGTTGAAGCAGCGATCAAGAAAGTCAATCCAAACGCTAAGACAGTAGTAGTATCAGAAAACGGAACAGCAACCGTAACGTTTAACGATGACACAACCGCAACGTTAACACCAGATAAGACAGTAGTTGAAGCACAATCAAATGGATTAGTAGATCCAGCTAAGACACCAGTTAAGAACACTTCAGCGTTAACAGAGGAAGAAAAAGGAAAAGTTGAAGCAGCGATCAAGAAAGTCAATCCAAACGCTAAGACAGTAGTAGTATCAGAAAACGGAACAGCAACCGTAACGTTTAACGATGACACAACCGCAACGTTAACACCAGATAAGACAGTAGTTGAAGCACAATCAAATGGATTAGTAGATCCTCCAGTAGTTGACATCCCAGAATTTAACGGTGGGGTAAATGGAGAACTTCCAGATCCAGTAGAATTACTTAAAGTTAAGTTAATCATCACTAAATGGATTGATGAACAAGGTAATGAATTGAAACCAGCAGATGCGAAAGCTCCAGCCGTATTAGGTGAAGCGAACGAAGCATTAGAAGCAGGTGAAATTGAAGGTTATGTATTTGTAAGAACAGATGTTAATGAAGAAGGTGATGTTGTAACCCATATCTTCAGAAAAGTTACTCCAACTAAACCAGAAGGTAATGGAGGAGAACAAGGTGGAGATAACAAACCACAACCAAGACCTGAAGTACCAACTGATAATACAGAACATAAACCTGAAACAGAAAAACCTACTGTTCCAGACACCAAACCTACTGAACAACCAAGTCAAACAGTTGATGGTCAGGTGGCGCCTTCTCAAAATCAAGCAGTATTGCCAAATACTGGTACGAAAGCAGATCGTGCTACAGGTGCATTAGGAGCTCTCTCTCTTCTTGGAGCATTTGGCTTGCTATTTGCTAAAAAGAAGAAAGACGATGAAAAAGAAACACGAAACAATTAAGATGAGTCATTAAATTGAACTGAAAATAGTTAGTGTCAATTCTTGAAGGAAGTAACGGATAGAATGAAGTTGAAAAGCTACGTTCTATCCGGCTTTCTTTATATTATATGTAAGCGTTTTAAATGTTACGAAAGGGAGACACTGTAAGTATGAAAAATAATTATGATGATTATTTAAACTTAATGTTTGATAAATCCATAATTGCAGATTTAAAAGGAAAAAATCAAGAAGAGAATCCTAGTTTGGAAAATGTTGATGAATTAGCTGATTATCTTATAAATTATGTGAAAAGGCATTATACTATCTATGAATACTATGTTTCTCCAAATATCTCCAATTTTTATAGTAAGCATAGAAAGTTTACAAGATTCATTCTTATATGTCTTTCTTTGTTTGATTCTGAAAGTAATATCAATACTCTTTTAAAAAAATATAAATTTAATGAAGATTCGATATGGGAAATCGAACATATTATTCCTCAAAATCCGTACTTTAATAAATTTAATAAAAAAAATTCTAAGTTGAAAAATAGAATCGGTAATCTGACTTTGTTAACAAAAAAAACAAATGGAAAGATTAGTAATGGATCATTTGCTAAAAAGAAGGAAAGTTTAACTTGTGAGGAAAAATATTTAAAAATTAATGATGTATTTAAAATAGATAAGGTGCATATTTCAAAAAAAGATATATGTGAGCGAGAGAAGGAAATAAATAAATCTATATATGATATCTTTATAAAAGATAGAGGAAAATTATTGCAAGATAAATTACATGAATTTATAGATTCTCAAGGATAGAATAGGTGTTAATTGGCATTAAATTGTCTATAGATTTTAACTTTTATTTTTCTTATCTTATCTTTTATAAAATCCAAATGCGAATGGACAAATTACAGGAACACCAATAGGAAATAAAGGTGATTATCCTGTAACGATTAAAGTCTATGATAAGGGCGGTAATGAAACTACTGAAACAGTCACAATTAAAGTCCAAGAACAAGCGAATAAATATAATCCAACAGGAGAAGGTTTAACGGTTGATCCAAATCATGTGATTGAAGATTCAGAAGTCATTGCTAAAGTAAAAGGCAATGGATCAGGAACCGTTACAGTTGTAAGTAAACCATCAACAGCTACAAAAGGTAATGTTGGAAATACAGTTGCTAAAGTAACTTACCCAGACGGTTCAAAAGATATCGTTCCAGTGGAAGTAACAGTTAGAGAGAAAGACAAAGACATCTACACGCCAGAGTACGACAAAGGAAACGGTAAACTAGAAACTAAGGTAGAAATACCAGTCACACCAGATACTAATGGAGGTTCTGATCAAGATACACCTGCACCAACAACTCCAATTCCAGATGCAGTTACTCCGAATGCAGATCAGGTAGATACTGAGACTACTATTGATAATGGAGCTAAATCAAATGATTCTCAAAATGTATTGCCGAATACAGGAACAGAATCAAATGCTGCTCTTGCATCTCTAGGACTTCTTGGACTATTGAGTGGATTTGGACTTGTAGCTCGCAAGAAAAAAGAAGACTAAAAATTTAGTCAAATGAACATTCATTCTTTTGTATTGTAAAGACAAACTAGATTGGTTCTGGGAATCGTGTTCGTCATAAAATAAAAAGAATGTTTAGAGAAAGAAAGCGAACAATGCTAGGATTTTGTTAAAGGGAATTCTAAGTATTGTTCGCTTTTGTGGTATAATAAGTACTATGCAGAAAAAACCAACGTCAGCCTATGTGCACATCCCATTTTGTACCCAGATTTGTTATTATTGTGACTTTTCAAAGGTCTTTATCAAGAATCAGCCAGTTGATAGCTATTTGGAGCATTTGCTGGAAGAGTTTCAATATTATGATATTCAAAAGTTGCGAACTCTTTATATCGGTGGTGGGACACCGACAGCCCTGTCGGCTCCGCAACTGGAGGTATTGCTGGATGGCTTGACTAAAAACTTGGACTTGTCAGTCTTGGAAGAGTTGACCATTGAAGCTAATCCAGGTGACTTGGATGCGGACAAGATAGCTGTTTTGAAGAACTCGGCTGTCAATCGTGTTTCGCTAGGTGTACAAACCTTTGATGATAAGATGCTGAAAAAGATTGGGCGCAGTCATTTGGAGAAGGATATTTATGAAAATATCGACCGTCTTAAATTAGCTGGTTTTGACAATATCTCCATTGATTTGATTTATGCGCTGCCTGGCCAGACAATGGAGCAGGTCAAGGAAAATGTGGCTAAGGCTATTGGACTGGATATTCCCCATATGAGTTTGTATAGCTTAATTTTGGAAAACCATACTGTCTTTATGAATCGGATGCGACGTGGAAAATTACCTCTGCCTAAGGAGGAACTGGAAGCGGAGATGTTTGAGTATATCATCGCAGAGTTGGAGCGAGCAGGTTTCGAGCATTATGAGATTTCCAATTTCTCCAAACCCGGTTTTGAAAGTCGTCACAATCTCATGTACTGGGACAATGCCGAATACTATGGTATTGGTGCTGGGGCATCTGGCTATGTCAATGGTATTCGCTATAAAAACCATGGTCCGATTCGTCATTATCTCAGTGCGGTTGAGGAAGGTAATGCTCGGATCACAGAAGAGCAGCTGAGTCAAAAAGAGCAAATGGAAGAAGAAATGTTCTTGGGACTCCGTAAGAAATCTGGTGTTTCCATGAGCAGATTTGATGAAAAATTTGGCCGGTCTTTTGAGGGATTTTATGGCGAAATTGTCAGAGACCTGGTGCAACAAGGCCTCATGCAGGTTGAGGGTGACCGCGTGCGTATGACAAAGAGAGGTCTCTTTTTGGGAGATACTGTAGCAGAACGATTTATTTTGGAGTAGGATGATGGGCTTAACTTATCAAATGAAAATGAAAATTCCTTTTGATATGGCTGATATGAATGGTCATATCAAACTTCCAGATGTGATTTTGCTGTCTCTGCAAGTTTCAGGGATGCAGTCGATTGAACTGGGAGTTAGTGATAAGGCCATTTTGGAAGAGCATAATCTGGTCTGGATTATCACAGAATACGATATTGAGGTGGTTCGTTTGCCTCGTTTTGCGGAAGAAATCACCATTGAAACGGAAGCACTGAGCTACAATCGACTCTTTTGCTATCGTCGCTTTACCATTTATGATGAAGCGGGGCATGAGCTCATCCACATGATGGCGACCTTTGTTCTCATGGATCGAGACAGTCGAAAAGTCCATGCTGTCGAACCAGAGATTGTGGCTCCTTACCAGTCTGATTTTGATAAAAAACTTATCCGTGGGCCAAAGTATGAGTCCTTGGACGAGCCAGTCAGCAAGGATTACCATGTTCGTTTTTACGACTTGGATATGAATGGTCATGTCAATAACAGTAAATACTTGGACTGGATTTTTGAGGTCATGGGAGCAGATTTTTTGACCCAGTATATTCCCAAGAAAATCAACCTCAAGTATGTCAAGGAAGTTCGACCAGGTGGGGTGATTACATCGGCTGTTGAACGGATTGGACTGGAAAGCAAGCATGAGATTATAAGCGACAGGGCGACCAATGCTCAAGCCATCATCACATGGCAAGAAATGAAGAAGGATTAGAGAGAAAGTATGAAATATAAAGGCTATTTAATTGATTTAGACGGAACCATTTATAAGGGGAAAGACAGAATCCCGGCTGGAGAGGCTTTTGTCCATGAATTGCAAAAGCGGGACATTCCCTATCTCTTTGTAACCAACAATACAACCCGCACTCCAGAGAGTGTTCAGGAGATGTTGGCTCAGAATTTTAATATCGATACGCCCCTATCGACTGTCTACACAGCGACTTTGGCAACCATTGACTATATGAACGACTTGGGGCTTGAAAAGACGGTCTATGTCATCGGAGAATCAGGACTCAAGGAAGCCATCAAGGCGGCCGGTTATGTGGAAGACAAGGAAAATCCTGCCTATGTGGTAGTAGGCCTGGACTGGCAAGTGGACTATGAAAAATTTGCGACAGCAACTCTGGCTATCCAGAAGGGAGCTCACTTTATCGGAACCAATCCTGACCTCAACATCCCGACGGAACGTGGTCTTTTGCCAGGTGCTGGTTCGCTGATTACCCTGCTTGAAGTAGCGACACGAGTGAAGCCTGTTTATATTGGAAAACCAAATGCCATCATCATGGATAAGGCAGTTGAGCACTTAGGCTTGGAACGTGAAGAGTTGATTATGGTCGGGGACAACTATTTAACTGATATCCGAGCAGGGATTGACAACGGCATTCCAACGCTCTTGGTGACAACAGGTTTTACCAAGGCAGAAGAAGTAGCAGACCTGCCAATCGCACCGACTCATGTGGTTTCGAGCTTAGCGGAGTGGGATTTTGATGAAAACTAAACTGACCTTTTGGGGCTCTATGCTCTTTCTCCTCTCCCTCTCGATTCTTCTGACTATTTATCTGGCTTGGATTGTTTATCCATTGGAAATTCAGTGGCTGAATTTAACAAATCGGGTCTATTTAAAACCGGAAACCATTCAGTACAACTTTCATATCTTGATGAATTACCTGACCAATCCTTTTAGTCAGGTTCTAGAGATGCCAGATTTTCGTTCGTCAGCAGCTGGTCTGCACCATTTTGCGGTGGTGAAGAATCTCTTTCACTTGGTACAGTTAGTTGCCCTAGTGACTCTGCCAAGTTTCTATGTCTTTGTAAAAGGAATTGTGAAAAAGGGCTTTTTATCTCTATTCAGTAAAGGACTTCTGGCTCTAGTGGTCTTGCCTTTGCTGATTGGGCTTGGGGGAGTTTTGATTGGTTTTGACCAATTCTTTACTCTTTTCCATCAAATTCTCTTTGTGGGAGATGATACCTGGCTTTTTGACCCAGCCAAGGATCCTGTTATTCTGATTTTACCAGAGACCTTCTTCCTCCATGCCTTTCTCCTCTTTTTTGCCCTCTATGAAAGCTTCTTTGGTTTTCTATACCTGAAAAGTCGTAAGCAGTAATACTAAGGATGTTCTTATTTTGAATAAATAAGTTAGGTATGTGATTCGAAACTATTGTCAAGAGTGAATTAACCAAATCCAATTGTGTCAATCGTTCGCGAACAGTCTATTTTTCTTGAAAAAATAGGCTTTTTTTCTAAAAATCTCTAGTCAAGCGCTTTATTTTTTTGTATAATAGAAGTAGCAAAGTATAGATAAGAAGAGAAAAGCATGATTACACTATTTCTATCACCGAGCTGTACTTCATGTCGTAAGGCGAAGGCCTGGTTAGAAAAACATAAGGTGCCCTTTGAGGAACACAATATTATGACCAGTCCCTTAACAAGAAAGGAATTGCAACACATTCTTTCCTTGACCGAAAATGGTACTGATGACATCATTTCAACTCGTTCAAAAATTTTTCAAAAATTAGATATTGATGTAGAAAGTATTTCGGTATCGGAATTGCTGCATTTGATTGAGCAGTACCCTAGTCTTTTGCGTCGTCCCATTATTATCGATGCTAAACGCATGCAGATCGGTTTTAATGAAGATGAGATTCGTGCTTTTCTCCCTCGTAGTTACCGTAAGCAAGAACTAAAAGAAGCAAGAATGAGAGCTGGTATTAGTTAATGAACAAACAGTATAATTACCCACTAGATTTGTCGTGGAGCACTGAAGAACTTGCTTCAGTGCTTTCTTTTTTTAATGATGTTGAAGCTGCCTATGAAGACAAGGTAGAGGCTAAAAAGCTACTGGATTCTTATAAGGGATTCAAGGCGGTCGTGCCAAGCAAGAGTGAGGAGAAACGTTTGGGCCGAGAATTTGAGACGGTTAGTGGCTATTCGCTTTATCGAGCGGTTCAGGCGGCCAAGGAAAAAGGGGAAGGAAAGATTTCTCTTGGAAAGTAAATTTGAATTTGCTAAAGAGCTAATTAAGAAAGCAGGCCAGTATATCCTTGACCACATGCAGGAAGACTTGCAGGTTGAGACAAAAACCTCTCCGACAGATTTGGTGACCAGACTGGACAAGGAAGTTCAGGAGTTCTTGGTGAGTGAAATTTTATCCCGTTATCCTGAGGATAAGATTTGTGCTGAAGAGGGCTGTTTGCGTGCTTCGGTGCAAGAGGGCAAGGTGTGGATCATTGATCCCATTGATGGTACCAATAATTTTGTCGCCCAGCAGGAAGATTTTGCTGTTATGATGGCTTATTTTGAAAATGGTCAGGGGCAGTTTGGTCTGATTTATGATGTGGTCAAAGGGGATTGTTATCACGGTGGTGGTAAGTTTCCAGTCTGTCGAAATGATCAGCCACTAGCTCCCTTTAAAGCCAAACCACTTGGAGATTTTCTCATTGCAGGAAATAGTGGTATGCTGGAAACCAATGAATGGGGGCTGGCTGATTTGAGCCGAGCTGTTCTTGGTGTTCGTGTCTATGGGAGTGCGGCCATTAGTTTTGCCAAGATTTTGTCAGGGCGTTTGTTGACCTATGTCACCTATCTGCAACCATGGGATTATGCTGCAGCTAGTATTTTAGGTGAAAGTCTGGGTTATCGTGTGGTGACCCTTTCTGGTGAAGCTCCTGATTTTCAAACTAGACAGCCTGTCATGATGGTGCCTCTTGAGATGCAGGAGGAAATTCAGTCCTATATTTACGAAAGGAAAAGAACTTAAATGCAATTTCCAGAAGGATTTGTTGAAAAATATGAAGAGATACTAGGAGATGAGGCAAGAGATTTTCTTGCCTCTTTTGAGGAGGAAGCGGTTTCGGCCTTTCGGGTCAATCCTTTAAAAGAAGTGTCAGTTTCCTTTTCTGATCCTATTCCTCAAACCCTTTGGGGACATTATGGGAAGGTTTCAGGGAAATCGCCTGAGCATGCTACTGGTTTGGTTTATTCGCAAGAACCTGCTGCTCAGATGGTGGCTCAGGTCGCCCAACCCAGTCCTGGTATGAAGGTTTTGGATTTGGCCGCTGCACCAGGTGGTAAATCAACCCAACTGGCAGCCTATCTAGCAGGAGAAGGCCTTCTTGTCTCCAACGAAATTTCAAGCAAACGGGCTAAGATTTTAGTCGAAAACATGGAGCGCTTTGGAGCGACAAATGTTGTGGTGACCAATGAATCTGCAGACCGCTTGGCCAAGGTCTTTAAAGGCTATTTTGACCTAATTGTCCTTGATGCCCCTTGCTCTGGTGAAGGAATGTTCCGTAAGCAACCAGACGCTATGGATTATTGGAGTCTCGATTATCCGAGTCAATGTGCTAGTTTGCAAAGAGAAATTCTGTCAGATGCAGTGACCATGCTAGCAGAAAGTGGTCGTCTGGTTTATTCGACCTGTACTTGGGCACCTGAGGAAAACGAAGAGATTGTTAATTGGTTGTTGGATGAGTATGATTTTGATTTGTTGCCAGTCGAGCATATCAATGGGATGGTAGCTGGAATTGATCTGCCAGAAACGGCTCGGATGTATCCTCATCATTTTAAGGGAGAGGGGCAGTTTGTAGCTCATCTACAGTTTAAGGGTGAAAATCCCGCTTCTAAATTTAAGGCAAGCAAGAGCAACCTCATCCGAGAACAAGTTGCCTTGTGGCAGGAATTTGCCCAAAACCACTTGAAGGTTAATCTACCGGGTATTTTGCAGACTTTTGGAGACCAACTTTATCTCTTGCCAGAACTCTTACCAGATCTAGGGAAGCTCAAGATTGCTCGCAATGGCCTACATCTGGGTACCTTTAAGAAAAAACGCTTTGAACCTAGTTTCGCTCTTGGTCTAGCCTTGAAACCGAGTCAGGTCAAGCAGTCGGTTGAAATTGACCAAGAAGCGTTTGTAAAGTATGCCGCTGGAGAAACTGTGCAGTTGGCGGAAAGTCTGCCAAATGGTTGGTACCAAGTTTTGGTTCAAGGCAATGGTTTGGGCTTTGCTAAGGTGACTGGAAATGTTTTGAAAAATTATTTTCCAAAAGGCCTCAGATTCAAGTGAAAATGCTAGTCAAAGTAGCTTGTCTATGTTATAGTGGAAGTATGGATTTTTTTCAAATTGTCTTTCATTTTAAGTCAAATTGGTGGAGACGGTAACTGAGTAAATTGCAAGTAAAACTAGGCTCAGAACTTCAGTTGGCTCCCAATTTTCAAAAGAAAAACATAAATAAATAGTTGAAAAAATTCACAGCATTCACCATTATTTTCAAGGAGAAAAACAGTGAAAAAAAGGAAAAAACTCGCTCTATCCCTTGCAGCTCTTTTGCTAGCAGGTTCTTTGGCGGGATGTGCTAGCTGGATTGATCGTGGAGAATCCATGACAGCTGTTGGCTCAACGGCTCTTCAGCCCTTGGTCGAAGCAGCAGCAGATGAATTTGGCTCTTTGCACGTTGGAAAAACAGTCAACGTCCAAGGTGGAGGATCTGGTACAGGTTTGTCTCAAGTTCAATCTGGAGCTGTTGATGTCGGAAATTCAGACGTATTTGCTGAGGAAAAAGACGGTATCAACGCTTCAGCCCTAGTGGACCACAAGGTTGCTGTAGCAGGCTTGGCGGTGATTGTAAACAAGGAAGTTGATGTTGAAAATCTGACAACTGAACAACTCCGTAGCATCTTCACAGGCCAAGTAACCAACTGGAAAGAAGTCGGTGGGAAAGATCTAGCCATTTCTATTATCAACCGTGCGGCAAGTTCTGGTTCGCGTGCAACCTTTGATAGTGTTATCATGGATGGCCAATCTGCCGTGCAGAGTCAAGAACAGGATTCAAATGGGATGGTCAAAAACATTGTTTCCCAGACACCAGGAGCCATTTCTTACCTAGCTTTTGCCTATGTGGATGACTCAGTTAAACGCATGAAGTTGAATGGCTATGAGCCGATTGCAGAAAATGTTACAACCAATAACTGGCCTTTGTGGTCTTATGAACACATGTACACCCTAGGTCAACCAAATGAATTGGTGGCAGAATTTCTTAACTTTGTCCTCTCAGATGAAGCGCAAAGTGGAATCGTTAAGGGAATGGGCTATATTTCTGTCAAGGAAATGAAGGTTGAAAAAGATGCTGTAGGAACGGTGACAGCGCTAGAAGGGAGTCACTAATGAATCAAGAAGAATTAGCTAAAAAATTACTTTCTCCCTCAAAGAACTCTCGTTTAGAGAAACTAGGAAAAGGCTTGACCTTTGCCTGTCTGTCTTTGATTGTCATCATTGTGGCTATGATTTTAATCTTCGTAGCCCAAAAAGGTTTGTCGACCTTCTTTGTCAATGGAGTTAATATCTTTGATTTCCTATTTGGCCAAACTTGGAATCCTTCAGGTAAACAATTTGGTGCCCTTCCCATGATTTTGGGTTCCTTTATTGTCACAATCCTATCAGCCCTTATCGCAACACCTTTTGCCATTGGTGCGGCAGTCTTTATGACCGAGGTCTCACCAAAAGGTGCTAGAATCTTGCAACCAGCCATTGAATTGCTAGTCGGGATTCCTTCAGTTGTGTATGGATTTATTGGTTTGCAGGTCGTAGTTCCTTTTGTCCGTAGTGTCTTTGGTGGAACTGGTTTTGGGATCTTGTCAGGGATCTTCGTTCTCTTTGTCATGATTTTACCGACGGTAACCTTTATGACAACGGATAGTTTGCGTGCGGTGCCTCGTCACTACCGCGAAGCTAGTTTGGCTATGGGGGCCACTCGTTGGCAAACCATCTGGCGCGTGACCTTGAAGGCTGCGCGTTCAGGGATTTTCACAGCAGTGGTCTTTGGGATGGCGCGTGCCTTTGGTGAGGCCTTGGCTATTCAGATGGTAGTCGGAAACTCAGCCGTTGTCCCAACTTCCTTGACAACACCTGCTGCGACCTTAACCTCTGTTTTGACTATGGGTATCGGAAATACCGTTATGGGAACCGTTGACAATAACGTTCTCTGGTCACTGGCCTTAGTCTTGCTCTTGATGAGTTTGGCCTTTAACAGTGTGATTAAATTGATTACGAAAGAAAGAGGAAAGAAAAACTATGCACGCTAAGAAATTAGATAAAATTGCAACAGCTGTCCTCTACTCAATTGCAGGAATTATCGTTGCCATCTTGGCATCCTTGATTCTTTATATCTTGGTTCGTGGTTTGCCCCACATCTCTTGGTCTTTCTTGACTGGCAAATCATCTTCTTACCAAGCAGGTGGTGGGATTGGAATTCAGCTCTATAATTCCTTCTTCCTTCTAGTCATCACCTTGATTATCTCTGTACCCTTGTCTATGGGAGCTGGGATTTTCTTAGCTGAATACGCCAAAAAGGGTCCTGTGACCAATTTTGTCAGAACCTGTATTGAAATCTTGTCTTCACTGCCATCAGTGGTTGTAGGTCTCTTTGGTTACTTAATCTTTGTAGTTCAGTTTGAGTATGGATTTTCAATCATTTCAGGAGCCTTGGCTTTGACAGTCTTTAACCTGCCTCAGATGACTCGAAATGTTGAGGACAGCTTGAAACACGTTCACCATACGCAACGTGAGGCTGGTTTAGCCCTTGGGATTTCTCGTTGGGAGACTGTGGTCCATGTGGTTATTCCAGAAGCCCTACCAGGTATTGTCACTGGGGTCGTCTTAGCCTCTGGTCGTATCTTTGGTGAGGCGGCTGCACTTATCTATACAGCAGGACAATCCGCCCCAGCCCTAGATTGGTCTAATTGGAATATTCTCAGTGTGACCAGCCCAATCTCTATCTTCCGTCAAGCAGAAACCTTGGCTGTCCACATTTGGAAAGTCAATAGTGAAGGAACCATTCCTGATGGAACTATCGTATCAGCAGGTTCTGCCGCCGTGCTCCTCATCTTTATCCTCATCTTTAACTTTGGAGCCCGCAAACTCGGAAGCTACCTACATAAGAAATTAACCGCTGCCTAAAGGAGAAGCCATGTCAAAATATAATTGGGATGAAAAGCATATCATCACCTTTCCTGAAGAGAAAGTGGCCCTCTCTACTAAGGATTTGCATGTTTACTACGGTAAGAAAGAATCCATCAAGGGCATCGATATGCAATTTGAAAAAAATAAAATTACAGCTTTAATTGGCCCATCTGGATCAGGAAAATCAACCTACCTCCGCAGTCTTAACCGTATGAATGATACGATTGATATTGCCAAGGTAACAGGTCAAATCCTCTATCAAGGAATTGACGTTAACCGTCCAGAAATCAACGTTTATGAGATGCGAAAACACATCGGAATGGTTTTCCAACGACCAAATCCTTTTGCCAAGTCTATCTATCGCAATATCACTTTTGCTCATGAACGTGCAGGAGTCAAGGACAAGCAAGTCTTGGATGAAATTGTGGAAACCTCTCTTCGTCAGGCTGCCCTTTGGGATCAGGTAAAAGACGATTTACATAAGTCAGCCTTGACCCTATCAGGCGGTCAGCAACAACGTCTCTGTATCGCTCGTGCTATTTCTGTTAAACCAGATATCCTCTTGATGGATGAGCCTGCGTCAGCCTTGGATCCGATTGCGACAGCACAGCTGGAAGAAACCATGCTGGAATTGAAGAAGGACTTTACCATCATCATCGTGACCCACAGTATGCAACAGGCTGCGCGTGCTAGTGACTACACAGGATTTTTCTACTTGGGTGACTTGATTGAGTATGATAAGACATCCAACATTTTCCAAAATGCGAAACTACAGTCAACCAATGACTACGTAACAGGCCACTTTGGTTAGAAAGGAAACAGTATGACAGAAGCGATTTTACAGGTGTCAGACCTGTCCGTTTACTACAATCAAAAGAAGGCCTTGAATAGTGTTTCCCTCTCTTTCCAACCTAAGGAAATTACAGCCTTGATTGGTCCATCTGGATCAGGGAAGTCAACCCTTCTCAAAGCTATCAACCGCATGGGGGATCTCAATCCAGAGGTGACCACAACTGGTTCGGTGGTTTACAACGGCCACAATATCTACAGTCCGCGTACAGATACAGTTGAATTGCGGAAGGAAATCGGTATGGTCTTCCAACAGCCGAATCCTTTCCCTATGTCCATCTACGAAAATGTTGTCTATGGGCTTCGTATCAATGGAGTGAAGGACAAACAGGTTCTGGATGAAGCGGTGGAAAAAGCCTTGCAACGTGCTTCTATCTGGGATGAGGTCAAGGACCGCCTACATGATTCAGCTATCGGGCTTTCAGGTGGACAACAGCAACGTGTCTGCGTTGCCCGTGTCTTGGCAACCAGTCCTAAAATCATTCTCTTGGATGAACCGACTTCAGCCTTGGACCCTATCTCTGCTGGGAAGATTGAGGAAACCTTGTATGGGCTAAAAGATAAATACACCATGCTCTTGGTTACACGTTCTATGCAACAAGCCTCTCGTATCTCTGACAAAACAGGATTCTTCCTTGATGGGGATTTGATTGAGTTTAACGATACCAAGAAGATGTTCCTCAACCCACAACACAAGGAAACAGAAGATTATATTTCAGGAAAATTTGGATAAGGAGATAAATGATGTTACGTTCTCAATTTGAAGAAGATTTAGAGAAATTGCACAACCAGTTCTATGCCATGGGACAAGAAGTGCTATCCCAAATCAATCGTACAGTGCGTGCCTTTGTTACGCATGACCGTGATTTGGCCAAGGAAGTCATCGAAGACGATGCAGAAGTAAACGAATACGAAGTGAAATTGGAGAAGAAATCATTTGAAATGATTGCCCTTCAACAACCCGTTTCTCAGGACTTGCGTACAGTTTTGACAGTCTTGAAGGCCGTGTCTGACTTGGAACGTATGGGTGACCATGCGGTGTCAATCGCAAAAGCAACTATTCGGATGAAGGGAGAACAACGCATCCCAGCTGTTGAAGAAGAAATCAAGAGAATGGGTCGCGATGTCAAAAACTTCGTCGAAGCAGCCCTTGACCTCTATCTTAATGCGTCAGTGGACCAGGCCTATGAAGTAGCAGCCATGGACGAAAAAATCAATCATTATTTTGATAGTATTCGTGACTTGGCTACAGAAGAAATCAAGAAAAATCCTGATGCCATCGTTACAGGCCGTGATTATTTCCAAGTAATTGCCTTCTTAGAACGCATTGGAGATTATGCCAAAAATATCTGTGAATGGGTTGTTTACTTTGAAACAGGTAAGATTGTCGAACTATAAAATAGGTTCGATCTGTATAAAAAGGAGCTTGAAATCAACTGATAGCTCCTTTTCTTGAATGAAAAAAATATTTTTAAGATAAAAATTCAAAAAAACACTTGACAAGCACCTTGGATAGCGTTATAATTATACAAAATTAACAGAGAGGTTGTTTATTTATGAAATCAAAAAAATGGATATTTGTTTTATGTAGTTTTCTTGCAAGTTTCTTCTTAGTAGCTTGCCAGTCAGGTTCGAATGGTTCTCAGTCAGCTGTTGAGGCCATTAAGCAAAAAGGGAAATTGGTTGTGGCGACCAGTCCTGACTATGCACCTTTTGAATTTCAGTCTTTGGTTGACGGGAAAAATCAGGTAGTCGGTGCGGACATTGACATGGCCCAAGCTATCGCTGATGAACTTGGGGTGAAGTTGGAAATCTCAAGCATGAGTTTTGACAATGTATTGACTAGTCTTCAAACAGGTAAGGCTGACTTAGCGGTTGCGGGAATTAGCGCTACTGACGAGAGAAAAGAAGTTTTTGACTTTTCAATCCCTTACTATGAAAACAAGATTAGTTTCTTGGTTCGTAAGTCTGATGTAGAAAAATACAAGGATTTAACTAGCCTTGAAAGTGCTAATATTGCAGCTCAAAAAGGGACTGTTCCAGAATCAATGGTCAAGGAACAATTGCCAAAAGCTCAATTAACTTCCCTAACCAATATGGGTGAAGCAGTCAATGAATTGCAGGCTGGAAAAGTAGATGCTGTTCACATGGATGAGCCTGTTGCCCTTAGCTATGCTGCTAAAAATGCAGACCTAGCTGTTGCAACTGTCAGCTTGAAGATGAAGGACGGCGAAGCCAATGCGGTTGCCCTTAGAAAAAATAGTGCTGATTTGAAAGAAGTGGTGGATAAGGTCATCCAAAAACTCAAGGATGAAGGAACTTACCAAAGCTATCTTGAAAAAGCAGCAAGCCTAACTGAAGTTGAAGAATAAGAAAAAAGCAGAGTTGGAAGTCATTCCAATTCTGCTTTTAAATAGTCTAAAACATTTTCTAAATCGTCTAGGGACACCTTGGCAAATTGATAAGGGCAGGCGCTCAAATAGGCCTTTTCAAAGAAGTCCAAGCTCAGTTGACTGTGTTTGAGACTGGCAATTTTAGGATACTGTCTCAGGTCTAGTAATAAACCATCGTGAAGCGGGAAATGAGGAAGGGGACAAGGATATTTAGCTAACCTTTCCTCGATTTGTTTTTGGTAAGCTTCCTGATTGGACAAGCGAGCTAGACGGTTTTTCTCAAACAGTTGACTGTCGATATAGAGTGATAAGGCCTTTTGCATGATGAGGTTGCTGTCGTAGTCTAGGATATTTTTGTAGGCCACAAAGGCTTCTTTGATAGTATTTGGCAGAATGAGTGCCGTAATCCGCAGGGCTGGAAAGAGGCTGGTCGAGAAGGACTTGATGTAAATGACCCGCTCCTCTGTATCCAGATAGTGGAAGGTCTGGCCCTTTTTAGAGTCCAAATCCCCCAGATAATCGTCCTCTACGATATAGACACCATACTTGGTAGCTAAGTCAAGAATAGATCGTTTGTCCTGATCAGAATAGGAATGCCCCAGAGGATAGTGAAAACGAGGAATAGTATAGAAAAACTTAATCTTTCCTGTCTTGAAATGGCGCTCCAACTCCTCCAAGTCAATCCCATCAATGCCTCGTTCAATCGTTTGATAGTTCAATCCCTGAGCAATCAAGAGGCGATTCATTCGATGGTAGGTCGGCTGTTCCACCAAGATTTCCTTGGCTTGGCTAGGAAAGGAAATTTGAGAGAGGATAAAAAGGGCTTGTTGGGTTCCAGAAGTCAGTACCAGTTGGTCAGCCTTGCAGTAGAGGGCTTGGTCAAAGAGGAGTTTATGAATGGATTGTCTTAAGTCCTCTAAACCTTCTTGGTTGTCATAGTAGTTGAAGAGGTAGTTTTCCCGGCCAATCAAGGTTTCATTGACACAGAGTCGGAAATCGTCATAGGCGCTGGCATGTTCGTCTGTAACCTCGATTTCTAGGTCCTGGTGTTGTCCTTGTTCTAAGACATAGTAGCCACTCTGGGGCTTGGCATAGAGGTATTGCTCGTGCCGTAATTCCAGTAGGGCGCGCTGAATAGTGTCCTTGCTACAGTGAAAGTCAAGGCTCAGTTGGCGAATAGAAGGCAGGCGGCTTCCCGTCGGAAAACGTCCAGACTCGATACCATTTTTCAGATAGGAAACGACCTCTTGGTACTTGCTTTGTTTCTTCATTCCAGACCTCCCTTGATTTTGTTACATTGTACCCTTTTTTTTCCTTCTTGGCAATGTCTAGGGTGTTTCTCTCGTTCACATCTAGGGGCAAATGTGGTATACTTAGGAGTAACATTTATAGAATAACAGACAAGAAAGAGAATGGATAAGAACGTGCAGGAACCAGTGAAATTATTTCAATACAATACCCTCGGAGCCTTGATGGCAGGCCTTTATGGTGGGACTATGACAGTAGGAGAATTGCTAGAGCATGGTGACCTTGGTTTGGGAACCTTGGATTCCATTGATGGAGAATTGATTGTCTTGGATGGCAAGGCTTATCAAGCCAAAGGCTCAGGAGAGCAACCAGAAATTGTGGAAGTGTCACCAGATGCCCTTATTCCTTACGCAGCAGTGGTACCGCATCAGGCAGAGGTTATTTTCCGCCAGCGCTTTGAGATGACAGACAAGGAATTGGAAGAACGAATCGAGTCATATTATGACGGGGAAAATCTTTTCCGCTCTATCAAGATTCGTGGGGAATTTTCGCATATGCATGTGCGTATGATTCCCAAGTCGACCTCAGATACTAAGTTTGCTGAGGTTGCGACCCATCAGCCTGAATATAGTCGAGACAATGTTGCGGGGACCATCGTTGGTTTCTGGACGCCAGAGATTTTCCATGGAGTCAGTGTAGCAGGCTATCATCTCCACTTCATCTCAGATGATTTGACCTTCGGTGGACATGTCATGGACTTTGTCATCAAGGAAGGGATCATCGAGGTGGGAGCGGTTGACCAGTTGGACCAACGTTTCCCGGTACAAGACCGTCAATACTTGTTTGCTAAGTTCAATGTTGACGAGATGAAAAAAGATATTGAAAAGGCAGAATAGGAGAAGAAAATGACCATTCATATTATCATTACCATGTTGCTGTTGCTGGCTTTCTTGATCGGAAGCATTTGGTATGCAAAAAAGAAATACCAGATTAATCTAGCTGTCTTGGGTTTGGGAGCTGTTGCTTTCTTTGTCTCTTCACAGATTTTAGAAAAACTGGTGCATATCTTGGTTTTACATCCTCAAAAAGACGGTAGTATTGCTCTCTTGCAAGACCATCCGCTTGTCTATATCATCTATGGTCTAGGCATGGCAGCATTTTTTGAGGAAACTGCTCGTCTTATTTTCTTCAAATGGTTGGAGAAAAAGAGAAGTTTGGAAAAGGCAGATGCCTTGGCCTATGGACTGGGGCATGGTGGCTTGGAATTGATTTTCCTCGGTATCACCAGTTTGATCAATCTCTACATCGTGCTTTCAGCAGTTCAAACTCAGAATCCACAGGTTATGAAATTACTGTCTGAAAATATATTGAAAACTATTCAGTCACTATCTGTCTGGCAGATTTATTTGCTTGGTTTTGAACGGATTTTGGCTCTGGGATTCCAATTTCTGTTGACCGTTTGGGTTTACCAAGCTGTTCGCCAGAAGAAATGGACTTATCTCCTAGCAGCCTATGGGCTACATGCCTTCTTTGATTTGGCACCATCTCTAGTCCAAGTTGGCTGGTTGACAAATCCAGTCTTGGTGGAAGTGATCCTAGCACTGGAGCTAGTTTTGGTTGCCTATGGAACCAAGGCAATCTTTTGCAAAAAATCATAAAAAGAGGGGAAACCTCTTTTTTTGTTTAAAATAAGCCCAAGATTTTTTTAGGGTCGTCAAATGGTCTTAAAAATGGTATAATGGAATGAATTTTGAAAAAGGAAGAGTGCCATGTCTGTAAGAGAAAAAATGCTTGAGATCTTAGAAGGGATTGATATCCGTTTTAAGGAGCCCTTGCATAGCTATAGTTATACAAAAGTAGGTGGAGAGGCTGATTATCTGGTCTTTCCACGAAATCGTTTTGAGTTGGCGCGCGTTGTCAAATTTGCCAATCAAGAACATATCCCTTGGATGGTTCTTGGAAATGCCAGCAACATCATCGTTCGTGATGGAGGAATTCGTGGATTTGTCATCTTGTGTGACAAGCTAAATAATGTTTCCGTTGATGGCTATACCATTGAAGCAGAAGCTGGGGCTAATTTGATTGAGACAACTCGTATCGCCCTTCGTCATAGTTTGACTGGCTTCGAGTTTGCATGTGGCATTCCTGGAAGTGTTGGTGGTGCTGTCTTTATGAATGCGGGTGCCTATGGTGGCGAGATTGCCCACATCTTGCAGTCTTGTAAGGTTTTGACCAAGGATGGAGAAATCGAGACCTTGTCTGCCAAGGACTTGACTTTTGGTTACCGCCATTCAGCCATTCAAGAGTCAGGTGCAGTTGTCTTGTCAGCTAAATTTGCTCTAGCTCCAGGAACTCATCAGGTCATCAAGCAAGAAATGGAACGTTTGACGCATCTACGTGAACTCAAACAACCTTTAGAATACCCATCATGTGGTTCGGTCTTTAAGCGTCCAGTTGGTCATTTTGCAGGTCAATTAATTTCAGAAGCTGGCTTGAAAGGCTATCGTATCGGTGGCGTAGAAGTGTCAGAAAAACACGCAGGATTTATGATCAATGTTGCAGACGGAACGGCCAAAGACTATGAGGACTTGATTGAGTCTGTGATTGAAAAAGTCAAGGAGCACTCAGGCGTTACTCTTGAGAGAGAAGTCCGTATTTTAGGTGAAAGCAAGTAGGAAGCGGTGTTTGAAAAGCTGCTGCTATGTCATGGAAAGGGGGTGAAAGCCTATCGTTAGTGCAGAAGAATGTAGGCAGTTCAATCTCCTACACGAGGTAGTGGCGGCCTGACAGAGCCCTGATCTGTTAATCTATGAAAAAGAAGGAATAAATGACAATTGAAAAAACCAATTATTGAATTCAAAAACGTCTCTAAAGTTTTTGAAGACAGCAACACCAAGGTTCTCAAAGATATCAACTTTGAGTTGGAAGAAGGGAAATTCTATACCCTTCTAGGCGCATCTGGTTCAGGGAAATCAACTATCCTAAACATTATTGCAGGTTTACTGGATGCGACGACAGGAGATATCATGCTAGACGGTGTCCGTATCAATGACATCCCAACCAACAAGCGAGACGTCCATACGGTCTTCCAATCTTATGCCTTGTTTCCACATATGAATGTGTTTGAAAATGTTGCCTTTCCGCTCCGCTTGCGCAAGATTGACAAGAAAGAAATCGAGAAACGTGTAGCGGAAGTTCTCAAAATGGTTCAGTTGGAAGGTTACGAAAAACGTTCCATTCGTAAACTATCTGGAGGACAACGTCAGCGTGTGGCTATTGCCCGCGCCATCATCAATCAACCTCGTGTGGTCTTGCTGGATGAGCCCTTGTCAGCGCTAGACTTGAAATTGCGAACAGACATGCAGTACGAGCTGCGTGAACTGCAACAACGATTGGGCATTACCTTCGTCTTTGTCACCCACGATCAAGAAGAAGCCCTTGCCATGAGTGACTGGATTTTCGTTATGAATGATGGCGAGATTGTCCAGTCTGGAACGCCTGTGGACATCTACGATGAGCCAATCAACCACTTTGTTGCTACTTTTATCGGCGAGTCAAATATCTTGCCAGGTACCATGATTGAGGACTACTTGGTTGAGTTTAACGGCAAACGCTTCGAAGCGGTTGATGGTGGGATGAAACCGAATGAACCTGTTGAGGTCGTGATTCGTCCAGAGGACTTGCGGATTACCCTTCCTGAAGAAGGCAAGCTCCAAGTTAAGGTCGATACCCAGCTCTTCCGTGGGGTGCACTATGAAATTATCGCCTATGACGAACTTGGAAATGAATGGATGATCCACTCGACTCGTAAGGCCATTGTGGGTGAGGAAATCGGTCTGGACTTTGAGCCAGAAGACATCCACATCATGCGTCTCAACGAAACCGAAGAAGAGTTTGATGCCCGTATCGAAGAATACGTGGAAATCGAAGAGCAAGAAGCAGGTCTGATCAATGCAATCGAGGAGGAAAGAGATGAAGAAAACAAGTTCTAAACTCTTTGTAGTGCCCTACATGCTCTGGATTGCCCTCTTTGTATTGGCACCTTTGGTCTTGATTTTCGGTCAATCCTTTTTCAATATTGAAGGCCAATTCAGTTTAGAAAATTATAAATCTTACTTTGCGTCACAAAACTTGACCTACCTAAAAATGAGTTTCAACTCTGTACTCTATGCAGGAATTGTGACCTTTGTGACCTTGCTTATCAGCTATCCAACAGCCCTCTTTTTGACCCGTCTCAAACACCGTCAACTCTGGCTTATGCTGATTATCCTGCCGACTTGGATCAATTTGCTCCTTAAAGCCTATGCCTTTATCGGAATTTTTGGTCAAAATGGCTCTATTAACCAATTCTTGGAATTTATCGGAATCGGTTCACAGCAATTGCTCTTTACCGATTTCTCCTTTATCTTTGTCGCAAGCTACATCGAGCTTCCCTTTATGATTTTGCCGATTTTCAATGTCTTGGACGATATGGATAACAATCTCATCAATGCCAGCTACGACCTCGGTGCGACCAAGTGGGAAACCTTCCGCCATGTCATCTTCCCTCTATCGATGAACGGTGTGAGAAGTGGGGTTCAGTCTGTCTTTATTCCAAGCTTGAGTCTCTTCATGCTGACCCGTTTGATTGGTGGGAACCGCGTTATTACGCTGGGGACAGCCATTGAGCAGAACTTCCTAACCAATGATAACTACGGTATGGGTTCAACCATCGGTGTGATTCTCATCCTGACCATGTTCATCACCATGTGGGTGACTAAGGAAAGGAGAGAACGATGAAAAAATTTGCCAACCTTTATCTGGGACTGGTCTTTCTTGTCCTCTACCTGCCGATTTTTTACTTGATTGGCTATGCCTTTAATGCGGGCAATGACATGAATAGCTTTACAGGCTTTAGCTTGAGTCATTTTAAAACCATGTTTGGCGATGGTCGCCTCATGTTGATTGTGACTCAAACCTTTTTCTTGGCCTTCCTATCAGCCTTGATTGCGACCATTATCGGGACTTTTGGTGCCATTTACATCTACCAGTCTCGCAAGAAATACCAAGAAGCCTTTCTTTCACTCAATAATATCCTCATGGTTGCGCCTGACGTTATGATTGGTGCCAGCTTCTTGATTCTCTTTACCCAACTCAAGTTTTCACTTGGCTTTTTGACCGTTCTATCTAGTCATGTGGCCTTCTCCATTCCTATCGTGGTTTTGATGGTCTTGCCTCGTCTCAAGGAAATGAACGGCGACATGATTCATGCGGCTTATGACTTGGGAGCCAGTCAATTTCAGATGTTTAAGGAAATCATGCTTCCTTACCTGACACCGTCTATCATTGCAGGTTATTTCATGGCCTTCACCTATTCGCTGGATGACTTTGCCGTGACCTTCTTTGTAACGGGAAATGGCTTTTCAACCCTGTCAGTCGAGATTTACTCTCGTGCTCGTAAGGGGATTTCGCTTGAAATCAATGCCCTGTCTGCCCTTGTCTTTCTCTTTAGTATTATCCTAGTTGTTGGATATTACTTTATCTCACGTGAGAAGGAGGAGCAAGCATGAAAAAACTCTATTCATTTTTAGCAGGAATTGCTGCGATTATCCTGGTCTTGTGGGGAATTGCGACTCATTTAGATAGTAAAATCAATAGCCGAGATAGCCAAAAACTGGTTATCTACAACTGGGGTGACTACATCGATCCAGAACTCTTGGAGCAATTCACAGAAGAAACAGGTATCCAAGTCCAGTATGAGACCTTTGACTCCAACGAAGCCATGTATACCAAGATCAAGCAGGGTGGAACGACCTACGATATCGCCATTCCTAGTGAATACATGATTAACAAGATGAAGGACGAAGACCTCTTGGTACCGCTTGACTATTCAAAACTTGAAGGTCTTGAAAATATCGGACCAGAGTTCCTCAACCAGTCCTTTGACCCAGGCAATAAATTCTCCATCCCTTACTTCTGGGGAACCTTGGGAATTGTCTACAATGAAACCATGGTAGATGAGGCGCCTGAACATTGGGACGACCTCTGGAAGCCAGAGTATAAGAACTCTATCATGCTTTTTGATGGGGCGCGTGAGGTATTGGGACTCGGGCTTAACTCGCTTGGTTACAGCCTCAACTCCAAGGATTCACAGCAGTTGGAAGAGACAGTAGACAAACTCTACAAATTGACTCCAAATATCAAGGCCATCGTTGCCGACGAGATGAAGGGCTACATGATTCAGAACAATGCTGCAATCGGTGTGACCTTCTCTGGTGAAGCCAGCCAAATGCTAGAAAAAAATGAAAATCTACGCTATGTGGTACCGACAGAGGCCAGCAACCTTTGGTTTGACAATATGGTCATTCCCAAAACAGTCAAAAACCAAGACGCAGCCTATGCCTTTATCAATTTTATGTTGAAACCCGAAAATGCTCTAAAAAATGCGGAGTATGTCGGCTATTCAACACCAAACCTACCAGCTAAGGAATTGCTCCCAGAGGAGAAAAAAGAAGACAAAGCCTTCTATCCTGATGCTGAAACCATGAAACACCTAGAAGTTTATGAAAAATTTGACCATAAATGGACAGGAAAATATAGCGACCTCTTCCTACAGTTTAAAATGTATCGGAAGTAGGAGCTAAACGGATGAAAACGAATCAGTCAAGCTGGTTCGTTTTTTAATAGAAGTCAGCTTTTATAGCCATATCTTTTTCTATTCTAGTTGCTTATTTGCTTGCCTAGTAGTATACTAAGCTTAACCTTACAGAAAGCGATAACAAATAATGAAAATGTCTACTTTTTTCAAAAAAAGTTTCTGGCCAACCTTTTTGACTGTTCAGCAAACTGTTATACTATTCTATCTAAAGGATGGTTTGGATCGACAATACCTAACAACTGAGTCTATATATTTGGTGATAGGAAACTTTATATTTGCAAATATTTGTGTAGCTATTTTTAGCAATTCGAAAACTTGGGATAAAAGTTGGGATAAAAAGAGTGATAGCAGTAAGAAAAAATATATCCTGAAAAAGTAATCTGAGTTGCAGAGAGTTGGTCTGATTTAATGGAGATCATTTCCAGTTGACGTAAGCTTAAAAAAACGTTATAATAAGAAAGTTGAGAATTGATTTTCAGTTGTCTTAGTCCAGAGAAATGGCGGTGCTGCAAGCCATCTAAGCTAGGAAGTCATGCTACTCAATCATACAATTGCATAAGAATAAGAGAATGACAAGTTCATTGAATGAAGGTGGTACCGCGGTTTTTCGCCCTTCGTGATATGAACTTGTCTTTTGATTTTTTGGAGGTGTTGATGAAAACATTTCTTGTCAAACAAAAGTTTCGTCTTGGAGGCGAGCGCTTTGCTATCAAGGATGACAGGGGAGAAATCGCCTATCAGGTAGAGGGATCATTTTTTAAAATTCCCAAAACCTTTACTATCTATGATGCATTTGGTAACCAAGTCAGTGAGATTAGTAAAGAGATTTGGACTCTACTTCCTCGTTTTGAGATTCAGCTTCAGGACGGATCGAGTTTTGTAATTCGTAAGAAGTTGACCTTCTGGCGAGATAAGTATGAGTTTGATAATCTGGGGCTTCGTATCGAGGGCAATATCTGGGATTTGAATTTCAAACTACTGGATGATCGCGATCAGTTGATTGCGGAAATCAGGAAAGAACTCTTCCATCTGACCTCTACTTATAACGTAACAGTCCTTGAGGACGCTTATGCAGACCTAGTCATTTCTCTCTGTGTCGCTATTGACTATGTGGAAATGCTGGAAAGCCAATCACATTAAACAAGTAAATAAGGAGACAATATGAAACAACTATCTAGTGCACAAGTACGCCAAATGTGGCTTGATTTCTGGGCGACTAAAGGTCACTCAGTAGAACCATCAGTGAGTTTGGTTCCTGTAAATGACCCAACTCTTTTGTGGATCAACTCTGGGGTAGCAACCCTTAAGAAATACTTTGACGGGACTATTAAACCTGAAAATCCACGTATCACCAATGCCCAAAAAGCTATCCGTACCAACGACATCGAAAATGTCGGAAAAACGGCTCGCCACCATACTATGTTTGAAATGTTGGGGAACTTCTCTATCGGGGATTACTTCCGCGATGAAGCTATCACCTGGGCTTATGAGCTTTTGACAAGCCCTGAATGGTTTGATTTCCCAGCTGAGAAACTTTATATGACCTACTATCCAGATGATAAAGATTCTTACAACCGCTGGATTGAAGTGGGGGTGGATCCAAGCCACTTGATTCCAATTGAGGACAACTTCTGGGAAATTGGTGCAGGACCTTCTGGACCAGATACAGAAATCTTCTTTGACCGTGGAGAGGCATTTGACCCAGAAAATATCGGTATTCGCCTGCTTGCAGAAGATATCGAAAACGATCGTTACATTGAAATCTGGAACATCGTTTTGTCACAATTTAACGCAGACCCTGCTGTTCCACGTAGCGAGTACAAGGAATTGCCACACAAGAACATTGATACGGGCGCTGGTTTGGAGCGTTTGGTGGCAGTTATCCAAGGGGCTAAGACAAACTTTGAAACAGACCTCTTCATGCCGATCATTCGTGAAGTGGAGAAATTGTCTGGTAAGGTTTATGACCAAGATGGCGACAACATGAGCTTCAAGGTCATCGCTGACCACATCCGTTCTCTTTCATTTGCTATCGGTGATGGTGCCCTTCCTGGAAATGAAGGTCGTGGTTATGTTCTTCGTCGTTTGCTCCGTCGTGCTTCTATGCACGGTCAAAAATTGGGTATCAACGAGCCATTCCTTTACAAACTCGTTCCAACTGTTGGAAAAATCATGGAAAGCTACTACCCAGAAGTTCTTGAAAAACGTGACTTTATCGAAAAAATCGTTAAGAGCGAGGAAGAGTCATTTGCTCGTACCCTTCACTCAGGTCAACACTTTGCCCAAGGCATCGTAGCTGACTTGAAAGAAAAAGGTCAATCTGTTATCGCTGGTTCAGATGTTTTCAAACTCTATGACACTTATGGATTCCCAGTTGAATTGACTGAAGAAATCGCTGAAGAAGCTGGTATGACTGTAGACCGTGAAGGTTTTGAAGCAGCCATGAAAGAACAGCAAGAACGCGCGCGTGCCTCAGCTGTTAAAGGTGGTTCAATGGGTATGCAAAATGAAACCCTTCAAAACATCACAGTGGAAAGCCGCTTTAACTATGAAGCGTCACAATTGTCTTCTAAATTGGTAGCTATCGTGGCTGACAATGCAGAAGTAGAAGCTGTATCTGAAGGAACTGCCTCTCTTATCTTTGCGGAAACGCCATTCTACGCTGAGATGGGTGGACAGGTAGCTGACCACGGACAAATCTTGGATGAGTCAGGCAAGGTTGTGGCTACTGTGACCAATGTTCAAAAAGCACCAAACGGACAAGCTCTTCACACTGTTGACGTCCTTGCACCGCTTGCCTTGAACCAAGAATATACCTTGGCAATCGATACAAATCGTCGTCACCGTGTCATGAAAAACCACACTGCGACTCACTTGCTTCACGCTGCCCTTCACAATATCCTTGGAAATCACGCAACACAAGCAGGATCTCTTAATGAAGTTGAATTCCTTCGCTTTGACTTTACCCATTTCCAAGCGGTAACTGCTGAAGAATTGCGTGCAATTGAACAGCAAGTCAACGAGAAAATTTGGGAAGCTCTTGAAGTTAAGACAGTTGAAACGGATATTGACACTGCCAAGGAAATGGGAGCGATGGCCCTCTTTGGTGAGAAATACGGTAAGGAAGTCCGTGTTGTGACCATCGGTGATTACTCTATCGAGCTTTGTGGTGGTACCCATGTTGGCAACACTTCTGAGATTGGTCTCTTCAAGATTGTCAAAGAAGAAGGTATCGGATCAGGAACTCGTCGTATCTTGGCAGTGACTGGTAAGGAAGCCTTTGAAGCCTACCGTGAACAAGAAGACGCTCTTAAAGCTGTTGCAGCAACCTTGAAAGCACCTCAACTTAAAGAAGTCCCTCATAAAGTAGAAGGACTTCAAGAACAACTTCGTCAATTGCAAAAAGAAAATGTTGAGTTGAAAGAAAAAGCCGCAGCTGCAGCCGCAGGCGACATCTTCAAGGATGTTAAGGAAGTCAACGGTCACCGTTACATTGCTAGCCAAGTGTCTGTATCAGATGCCGGTGCCCTTCGTACCTTTGCGGACAATTGGAAACAAAAAGACTACTCTGACTTGCTTGTCCTAGTTGCTGCTATCGGTGACAAAGTCAATGTTCTTGTAGCAAGTAAAACAAAAGACCTTCATGCAGGAAACCTTGTCAAAGAATTAGCACCAATCGTCGATGGACGTGGTGGTGGTAAACCAGACATGGCTATGGCAGGAGGAAGCAACCAAGCTAAAATCCAAGAATTGTTGGATGCGGTAGAAGGTAAATTGTAAGAAAACAAAGATCTATCCATTTGGGAGTCTACTGAAAAAATAGGTCTCTTACTTTTAATGAAATGAAAACCGAGGAATCTCTCGTTAATTTGAGCGAGTTC
>CAJNCE010000013.1:0-38515 GCA_905221185.1 bacterium
AAGTGCATTACTTGGTCTTGGTCTTGCAGGCCGTCGTCGTAAAGAAGACGAAGAAGCTTAATTGGTAGATTGTTTGACAAACATCAGATGATGAATCCGATTTTTAGAGCTTAAACAAGTACCTCTCATAACATAAAATCTCCTAGCAGGAAAGTCTGCTAGGAGATTTTTGCATTTCAGGAAGTGTACGGCTGATTTGTAACCGCCCAATAACTAAGTATATTGAAAAATCTCTAGACTATAGAACTCACTGTATACTATAGTGAAAGTAAAATTATTGGAGTATATTTTAATGTCGCATAGGTTACACAATCTCGTTTGTGGTGGACGTAAAGACTATTTTAAATCTCTTTACTGGGATAATCAACTTTATAGACGTTTTGAGAAAGGTAAACGGATTTGACCAAGTACAGAAAAGGATGTCAAAGCTCTAATACCAGAACAAGTAGACTGGCTGATGAGAAGCTTTTCTATCACTCCAAAATAAATTTAATATTAGTGTATAATACAGAAGGTAAATCTGCAATGAAAATCTGTTTTCATCAAGGAAGTCAAATAACTCAATAAAGCAGGGATTCCATTCCCCTAGAAAGGAAAAAGTTTGAAAAAATAAAAGTTAGTTGATTGATTATTTCTCCAAATTTGAGTCTGCCTATCCTTTGACTATTCTTTCCTTTCACAAACGAGTCGCTTATTCAATTATAAGTTTACGTGCTCCTAGTCACAGTTTTTGTGCTTGACGCATCATGTTTTGCATGTTCATCATGGTGATTTACAGTTTCCTTTTACAATTATTTTCTTTCCTATTTTATCAATTTTGAGGTTAAAAGTCTAATTTTTTTCTGAGTGAATATAAGAATTGTGCTTAGCAGCAGACAATAAAAGTATATAAAAAACAAAGGATATCATCTTTAAAATTAAATAATGATTGTCCTTTGTTTATTTTTGTTTTAGTTCATTATATCCACTCACCGTTGGCATTGACACGATAGCCATCAGGAGTAGTTGTATTAATCGCGAGCGCGCCTGAGCTGTATGCATAATACCATTTACCAGATACTTTCATCCAACCAGTTTTCATAGCGCCTGAGTCTTGAAGGTAGTACCAGTTACCGCTATCTTTTAGCCAGCCAGTCTTCATTGCACCAGAACTATCAAGATAGTACCAAGAACTACCATCTTTCAACCAGCCTGTTTGCATCCAACCAGAGTTATCAAAACGATACCAAACACCATTGATTTGTTCCCAACCGTTGGTTGTATATGAACCGTCAGCATGTTTATACCACCAGCGAGAGCCAGATTGACGCCAAAAACCTATATTTTTACCGACTTCTTGCATTTGGTTAAAGAAATCATGGGAATTATTTCTTTCGTCTCTTGTAGCTTCATTTATGTTTTTATGAGTTCCGATAGCCTTCAAGTCTTTGTCAAAAAGATTCGCCTTAGTCGCAAATGTTTGAATCTGACCAGAGTCGGCTTCTGTGTATTGAATAGCTTTTCCATAGCCACCGGCTAATTCTTCAGAGCCACCAGATGCTGTTCCGAAACTTTGAGCAATGGTAATCCATCCATTTTGAGTGACAGGATTATCAAAGGCTGCAAGCCCCATATAGGTCAGTTTTGGATCAATTAAGGATTTATAGTGTCCAGTTTGACCAAAGACACTTGCTCCACTAAGAGATTTGACGTAATCTGCTTTTTCCTCATACCATTGATCAATAGCCGTCATAAATCCGTCATAGTTCCAAGCTAAGTTTTCGGCTAGTGAGAAATTCCCTGAAGGCCAGGCACTCCAAATATTTTTATTAGATAAACGTTTATGATGCCTAGTTACAGACGCTTCTGCTGCACGAGAAAAGGCTGTTTTCTCTAGGGCAGTTGACCATTTGATGGGAACATAGCTAGTAACTAGACCTTCATCTGCTGCCTCTTTTCTGATAGAATTTATACGGTCTAAAATAGCTTGTTTATCTGGCGTTAAGAAAGTCCCTTCAATCCCAACTAAGCTAGTACCAGTAGAAGTACTAGTGACTTCAGAGTTTAAGATATGGTAGGATTGACCATTGACTTCTTGAGTGGAAACCAGTCTATCATTAGCAACTACCGATTGTGATGTAAGACTTCCAGCACCTAGCAAGGAAAGTGCTAAAATTGTAGCAAGTGTGAACTTTTTAGCTTTTGGGTTCATTTTGTGTCCTCCTATTTTTTATTATAACATCTCTACTGGGCAGAGTAAACTAAAATTCGGTACAAATAGGAACTAGATTTATTTTAAATTCAGATGTTTGAGAAGATTTCTTCTAAATTTAGTGTATAATATAAAGGGATGCTTTCGATGAAATCTATTAGATTTGTTCGATAACTATCTGAAGCGAGATTAGGTGTTCAGAAATTGAATTTTTAACATTCCAACTTAGCAAAACTTTTTAGGTTTCACATCTTTAAATCAACTAAACAATCCATAACATCCTATAAATTATAGTTTGTAGGATGCAGAACAAATCTTCCTTCATCAAGGAAGTTAAAGAACTCAATAACACAGGGATCCCATTCCCCTAGAAAGGTTATAAATGAAATCATATAAGAAATTTACGATTCTTGCTCTGGCTCTTCTTGGATTTACTAGCCAAACAGTTCTAGCTAATGATGCTAGTCATTCTACGAATAACTCTATCGGTAGTTCAACTACTAGCTCTGCAAATGCTTCTCAAGCAACTACAGAAATCCAGCCAACGAGCCCGAGCCCTAGTTCGAGTGAGCAGGAGACAAAGCCAACTCTTCCTACTGAGTCTAAGCTACAAACTGGTTGGGTAAAAGAAGATGGGAAGTGGACTTATTATAGTCAAACGGGTGTCAAATTTACAGATACTCTTTATGAGGGCTACCTATTTGATAAGAATGGTTACTTACTTGAAAATAGCTGGTATCAGATGGCTAATAAGTGGTACTACGCCAATGGTTCAGGAAAATATCTGTCCAACCAATGGAGTCAAATCAATGGTAAATGGTATGCATTTGATCAAAATGGTGTCATGATGGCTAATACCTGGAAGGGAAATTATTACCTGAAATCCAGTGGGGCTATGGCAGATAAAGAATGGGTGTACGATCCAAACTACTCTAGCTGGTTCTATCTCAAGTCAGGCGGACACTATGTTGAACAGCAATGGATCGGCTCTTACTATCTAAAATCTGGTGGCTACATGGCTCACAAAGAGTGGATTTATGATCAAGATTACAAAGCTTGGTATTATCTTAAAGAAGATGGCGTTTATGTAACTGGAACTTATACTATTAATGGAAGCAGCCATTTTTTCAAAGATAATGGTAAATGGGTTCAAGAACTTCCAAAAGGATTTGAAAAGGGGCACTATAGTAAAACTATCTTCCTAGATCCTGGGCATGGTGGACGTGATTCGGGCGCTTACTATTATGGAATAGCTGAAAAAGATTTGAACTTACAGGTCTCTCGTAAATTAAGGAAACGTTTAGAGGAACTGGGCTATACAGTTCTCACATCTCGAGATAGTGATGTGGATGTTGACTTTGTGACAGAGCGTTCTCGTATGGCAAATAAGACGAATGCAGACTTCTTTATTAGTATTCATTTTAACGCTACTGGAAATGACACAACGCTGAATCTGGGAATACAGACTTATTCTTATAAGGAAGAGGCTGGTTACCCGAGCAAGATTAACCAGTACTGGCACAATAATCCAGACCGTATGAGTGAAAGTAATCGTTTGGCCGCAGATCTTCATTCATCTCTCTTGGCCGAGACAGGAGCTAGAGATGCTGGACTTTTGCAAGCCACCTTCGCTGTTCTTCGTGAGACTGCGAAACCTGCTGTGTTACTAGAGTTGGGTTATATGGATAATCCAGAAGAAAACCAACGAATCCGTAGTGAACAATACCAAGATAAGTTGGTTGAAGGTATTATTAAAGGAATTCAAAAATATTACGCTGGAAATTAAAAAACTACATCAAACTAAGCTTTGGAGATTGTCCTAGGCTTAGTTTTTTATTGGTAAGGAACTGAAAATCAAGATAAGGAAGACTAAACCTTGTCAAATAAAAAAACTTTGTACTCTGGAAACCATTGTGTGGCTAGCTAGAGTGCAAAGTTTTTTTGATTTTCTAGTTAAAATGCAGACTGTATTCTTTATAATCACAAGGCTATTAAGGGAGCACTTGACATCAAAATGATGATTTTGAGTTTTTATTATTTTTGCTTTGTAGCAAGGTAACATAGTCACTTTTTGTGTGGAATAAGTGGGAAAGAAAAACAGTTCTTTGAGTATGATCGATAAAGTAAAGCAAGATATATTGACCGATAATTTTTCCTCGTGTGGGGTACTTACTATTGATTTTAAGTCCTATTTTTTCATCTGCATCAAAGCCAGCTTCAGGAAAGGTTTCTAAACTTTTTAACCCGTCTAAAATTTTGGCCACAGTATTTTTAGCAGACTGAGGTGATAAAAGAACAGTAGTAATGTAATCATGAATACTGTCAATTGCCTGACTCACTTCAGTAGATAGAATTACTTTATAAGCCATATCGTAGCCTCATATCGTCTAGGGAGGTTCCTTGTCCGGATTCGTATTCTCTTAAGGCGCGTTCAGATTGGGCTTGTAGTTCCTGAATCAATCGTTCACGGTGTAAATCTTCTGCAGTTTTTATTGGTAAATCCTGTTCGAGAACAATCTGCTCGATAAAAAGACTAATAGCATCCGTCATAGTCATTCCTTTTTCTTTGATGATAGCTCTGGCTTGTTCCATTGATGACTCATTGATTTTAAAGTTGTATTGCTTAGTAAGTGATGTCGTCATAGTATATCTCCAATCTATACGATATATAGCTAGTATATATCTTTTATATTTTTTAGGCAAGAAAAAACTCTATACTCTAGAAACCATCGTGTGGCTATCGAGAGTGCAAAGTTTTTTTGAGTCTGGAACATGAAAACAGCAGTTAATTTCAAGAAACAAAAAAAGAACAGCCGAAACTGTTCTTTTTATCATTATTTGAGACCGTATTTTTTGTTGAAACGATCCACGCGTCCATCTGCTTGAGTGAACTTTTGACGTCCAGTGTAGAATGGGTGTGAGTCTGATGAAATTTCCACACGGATCAATGGGTAAGTTTCGCCTTCGAACTCAACTGTTTCATTAGAGCGTTTTGTTGAACCGCTAAGGAATTGGTAACCAGTAGTTGTGTCCATGAAGACAACTGGGCGATATTCTGGATGGATATCTTTTTTCATTTTGCAATATTTCCTTTCTGCCATGGTCTCTTTGCGAGCCATAGATTGTTACCATACTAGTCTATCAGATTCTGAAAAGTTTGGCAAGTATTTTATTAGTTTTTAAGCAAGTTTTTTAACTTTTGGTAGATGATTTCGTTTTCTTCTAGACTATAGGAATTGGCACCACTTGCTAGAGGGTGGCCTCCGCCATCATGTTCCTTGGCAATTTCATTGATAGGATGGATTTTACTGCGTAAGCGAACACGGTAGTGACCATCAGCCTGTTCCACAAAAATTCCCCAGAGATTCACACTGTCAATGCGTCCAGGTGCACCCACGATAGCTGCAGTTTCAGCATCGGTCACATTGTATTGTTTCAAGATTTCTTGACTCAGGATAACGCGAGCGGCACCATTTTTATCCACTTCCAGATGGTCATAGATGTAGCCTTGAAGTTTCGCAATTTTGTAGCTCATAGTGTCCATTTTGCGAGTGAGAGCTGCAAAGTCAAAGTTCTGTTCTCTCAGAGAGGCAGCCAGGCGGAGGGTGCGTGCAGTGGTAGAAGGGTAGAGGAATCGACCTGTATCACCAACGATTCCTGCAAAGAGCAATTCAGCAGCTCTATCTGACAGGGCCAGTTGGGTTGTTTCAGCAAATAGGGTAATCATCTCACTAGCGCTACTTGAACTAGTATCCACCCAAGATAGGTCACCATATACATCATCATTTGGATGGTGGTCAATCTTAATGAGAAAATCACCTTGACTATAGCGCTTATCATCGATGCGAGCAGTGTTAGCAGTATCACAGACGATGACAAGGGCGCCTTGGTAGGCACTATCTTCAACAAGATCCATTTCAGCCATCCAAGTAAGAGTTGGTTCATCAAAACCAACGGCTTTGATGGTTTTTTCTGGGAAATGATGTTCCAGCAAGGCTTTCAATCCCACCTGACTTCCCAAGGCATCAGGGTCTGGTTTCATATGGCGGTGAATGATAATCGTGTCGTATCCTTTGATTTTTTCTAAAATTTGATGGCAAATATCCATAAATAACCTCAATTCTTTCTCATTTCATTGTAGCACAAGAATTTTTATTTTTAAAATGAAAAAGATGTGATATAATGGAGAAAGATAAATTGAGGAGGACGATATGGCATTAGCAAAAATTGTATTTGCCAGTATGACCGGTAATACCGAAGAAATTGCAGATATTGTAGCAGACAAATTACGTGACTTGGGCTTGGATGTCGATGTTGATGAATGTACAACTGTTGACGCTTCAGACTTCTTGGAAGCAGACATCGCTATCGTTGCGACCTATACTTATGGTGATGGAGAATTGCCAGATGAGATGATGGACTTCTACGAAGACCTTGCAGACCTAAACTTGAATGGTAAAATCTACGGAGTAGTTGGCTCAGGAGATACCTTCTACGATGAATTCTGTAAGGCTGTTGATGACTTTGACCGTGTCTTTGTGTCAACAGGGGCAGAAAAAGGTTCAGAGTGTGTTAAAGTTGATCTTTCTGCTGAAGAAGAAGACATCGAACGCTTGGAACAATTCGCAGAAGAATTGGCTGCTAAAGTAGGATAAGTATAAACGTGCGCTGATGCAATCAATCAGTGCATTTTTTATCGTGAGTTGGGATTTTACTAGCCTATTTGGTGGCTTTTTGATACAATAATTCAAATAAAGGAGGAGACTGTATGGATTTAGATATTATTCGTCAAGAAATTGATCAAATCGACGACCAAATTGTCAAACTGTTAGAAGAACGAATGCATTTGGTTGAGGGTGTAGTTGCTTATAAGAAAGCATCAGGTAAGCCGATTTTAGATACTAAGAGAGAAGAGGTTATTTTTGAAAAGGTTAGAAGTCGTGTAGAGGACAAGCGCTATCAGGAGACTATTGTCGCGACTTTTTCTGACATACTCAAACGTTCGCGTGATTATCAGGATCAAAACATCAAATGAAAAAAGAACAATTTTATCCGCTAGGAATTTTTCTAGCTGCTATGGTGGGCGGATTGGTTCGCTATCTAGTTTCCACTTGGTTACCAGCCAGTCCAGATTTTCCTTTGGGCACTCTCTTTGTCAACTATCTGGGCATTTTCTGCTTGGTCTATCTTGTAAAGGGCTATTTGGCCTATAAGGGGACTAGTAAGGGCTTGATTTTAGCACTGGGTACAGGTTTTTGCGGTGGATTAACAACCTTTTCTAGTCTCATTCTTGATGCTGTAAAACTGCTTGATACAGGGCGTTATCTGAGTTTGCTCATGTATTTGCTTTTGAGCATCGGAGGAGGTCTGCTCTTGGCTTACTATTTGGGGAGGAAAAAATGGTAATCATTTATCTTGCAATTGCTTGTGGCTGCGGAGCCTTAGTACGGTATTTCTTTTCCCGCTATAATCAAACTTCTAAATTGCCTCTCGGAACGCTTATAGCCAATCTTTTAGGTTGCTTTTTGATTGGATTATTCTACAATCATGTTGAGTCCAAGGAAGTCTATGCTATTCTGGCGACAGGATTTTGTGGAGGTTTGACGACTTTTTCGACCTTTAATGACGAACTCCAAAGACTGTTAAGTGATAAGAAGGTATTTTATTCTTATTTATCTTTGACCTACCTAGGTAGTTTAGTTGCGATTTTTTTAGGAATTCTGCTATAAATTTCTTTACTTTTTTGTGGAAATTTGGTAAACTGTATCTTGTGTGTAATGGACGCACAAAAATACAGTTTATCCGCTGAGGAAGATTCCTCAAGATTGACAAAGATAGGAGAATAAAATGAATCCATTAATCCAAAGCTTGACTGAAGGTCAACTTCGTACAGATATCCCATCATTCCGTCCTGGTGACACTGTTCGTGTACACGCGAAAGTTGTCGAAGGTAACCGTGAACGTATCCAGATTTTTGAAGGTGTTGTTATCGCACGTAAAGGTGCTGGTATCTCAGAAAACTACACAGTTCGTAAAATCTCTAACGGTGTAGGTGTTGAGCGTATCTTCCCAATCCACACTCCACGTGTTGAAAAAATCGAAGTTGTTCGTTACGGTAAAGTACGTCGTGCGAAATTGTACTACTTGCGTGCTCTTCAAGGTAAAGCAGCTCGTATCAAAGAAATCCGTCGTTAATTCGACTAAAAAACTCTGCTTATTCAGCAGAGTTTTTATCTAGCTCCCTTAGTTCAATGGATATAACAACTCCCTCCTAAGGAGTAGTTGCAGGTTCGATTCCTGCAGGGGGCATGTAATTAGACATTCAAAAACCGCTCAGCTGAGCGGTTTTCGTATATTCTTCCCTTTTACAGTACCCATGTACGGATGGCATGGGCAACGCCGGATTCATCATTTGTTTTAGTGATGTATTTGGCGATTTTTTTGATTGCTGGATTTCCATTTTCCATGACAACGGGGTTACCAACGACTTCCAGCATGGCACGGTCATTTTCTTCGTCACCGATTGCCATGGTTTCATCTTTGGTTAATCCTAATTTTTCAGCAAGGTGAGTAATAGCTGAACCCTTATCCACATTCTTTTTAAGGAGTTCGAGGTAGAAAGGAGCTGATTTGTTGATGGAGTAGCGTTCGTAAAATTCTGCTGGAATTTTTTCAATCGCAGCATCGAGGATTTCTGGTTCATCGATGAACATACACTTGACAATTTCCTTGCCAACCATTTCTTCAGGTGTACGGTAGAAGATGGGCATGCTGACGAGGGTTGATTCGTGCACTGTGTATTTTCCGATATTGCGATTGGCAGTATAGATACCGTCCTTGGTAATAGCGTGCATGTGGACACCGAGCTTGCGACTGAGGAATTCCATATCCAGATAATCCTCATAGGTTAAGGATTCGCTGATAATCTCATGACCTGTAGCAGTTTCTTGGACAAGGGCACCGTTGAAGGTCACCACATAGTCACCCTCGTCTCTCAACTGCAAGTCGTCCAGAAGTTTGCCAACACCTGCGATAGGGCGGCCAGTTGCAATCACGACTTTGACACCAGCTTTTTTGGCATCTTGAATGGCAGAAAAGACTTCAGGAGTGATTTCCTTTTGGCTGTTGACTAGGGTTCCGTCAATATCGACGGCGATTAGTTTAATACTCATAAAATTCCTCTTCTAGTTTTTATTTGGGGTAAAATGATCGTTCTCAATCAAGTGTAAAAATTGCTGGGTAATGCTTGCGAAGATGCTGTTTTGGTCCAACATTTCTTTTGGAAAATAAAAGCGATTATCTCCGTGGCGACTGCCAGCAAGGGATTGGACGATAGGAGACAGGCTAGAGAGTTCTGCCAGTTCTCCATTTTTTTGTAAAATCTCAATCTGTGTCCGCGGATTTTCAGATTCGGGACGATAGATATCATAAGGAAGGTCAAAGTTCTTATGAATGGCAGTGTAGTAGTCGGGATCAAAGCCGATGTCCTCAACCAATTTTCTCATGCTAGCGAGTTGGTCTTGGTCCTCTTGTGAAAAGGTAATGGATTTAAAGACCTTGCGGTTGACAAAGCGTTGCGACAGGTCTGCAAGAATCTTGTCAGGACTGGTCATCCAGAGCTGGAAGTAGGTATTCATCACACCATCATCCAGAGCCAGATAGTCAGATAAGGTCACATTTTTTTCAAAGAAAGGCAGGAGGTGTGGAGAAGTTCGTGAAAAGAAGTCTTTGTCCTCGGGATAGAGTTCCTTGGCGCGCTTGAGGAGATTCTGTAGGAGAACTTCCATGGCGCGTGTTGCGGGGTGGAAATAAACCTGCATATACATCTGGTAGCGACTGAGGACGTAGTCTTCGATGGCATGCATACCATTGCGCTGAAAGGCGATCCCATTTTCGATAGGACGAATGACTCGAAGAATTCGAGTCAGGTCAAATTCACCATAAGATGCTCCTGTAAAATAGGAGTCGCGCAAGAGATAGTCCATGCGGTCTGCGTCAATCTGACTGGAAATGAGTTGCACGACTTGCTTATTAGGATAGGTGTGGTCGATGACACTAGCCACCTTTTCTGGAAAATCTGGCGCTACTTGTAGCAGGACATGGTGAATCTCTGTCTCAGGACTTTGGATAATCTCCTGAGTAATGGCTTCATGATCCGTATCAAAGAGATGTTCAAAAGTATGGGAGTAGGCGCCATGCCCAAGGTCATGTAGGAGAGCAGCGGTCATGGTCAAGAGGGACTCAGCAGGATTCCATTCCTCGGGATATTTTTCTTCAAAAATCTCTGTGATACGTCGAGCAATCTCATAGACTCCTAGACAGTGAGAGAAGCGACTGTGCTCCCCACCGTGGAAGGTATAACTAGAAGTTCCCAGTTGCTTAATTCGACGCAAACGTTGAAATTCTTTGGTATTGATCAAGTCATAGATGATTTGATTATTGACATGGATGTAGTTGTGAACTGGGTCACGGAATACTTTTTCGTTCATATGACCATTATAGCAAAAAGCTAGAGTTTTTGGTAAAATAGTAGGACAAGAGAGAAGAAAGAGGACTTGAAGTGAAGATTCGGATGCGAAATAGGATTCAGTTTGATGAGCAGTTGGAAGTGATTGACCAGCTTTATGACGTTGAAGTGCATGAAAAGGGAGATTATCGCTATTTGCTTTTCTACAATGAGGAAAAAGAAAAAGTAGTGATTAAATTTCATGGTCAAGAACTGGTGATGAGCCGGTTTTCTAATCCGAAGACCGTTATGAGATTTTTAAAGGATAGTGATAGTTTAGCCTATATTCCTACACCTATGGGTATGCAGGAATTTATCATTCAAACGAGTCACTACAAAGTGGATGGACAAAAGATTGAGCTAGCCTATCAACTGCAAAACCAAGAGAGACACTCCTTTGCCAGCTATCAATTGGAAATTACTTGGGGCTAGTCTCTTGTCTTTTTCAAATTTAGCTTGCTATCTTCTCGGATTGGCTTTCTAGTGTGGTAGATTAGGCTATTTTTTGGTATAATAAAAGTTATGGAAATCGAAAAAACCAATCGTATGAATGCGCTCTTTGAATTTTATGCAGCGCTTTTGACAGATAAGCAAATGAATTATATCGAGCTCTACTACGCTGATGATTACAGCCTTGCTGAGATTGCTGAAGAGTTCGGTGTCAGTCGTCAGGCTGTCTACGACAATATCAAGCGGACAGAAAAGATTCTGGAAGATTATGAAATGAAATTGCACATGTACTCGGACTACATTGTCCGTAGTCAGATTTTTGACCAGATTTTGGAGCGCTATCCCAAGGATGACTTTCTGCAGGAGCAGATAGAAATTTTAACAAGCATTGATAATAGAGAATAAGAGGAAGAAACATGGCATTTGAAAGTTTAACAGAACGTTTGCAGAACGTCTTTAAAAATCTACGTAAAAAAGGAAAAATCTCAGAGGCTGATGTCCAAGAGGCAACCAAAGAGATTCGCTTGGCCTTGCTTGAGGCCGACGTTGCCTTGCCTGTTGTAAAGGACTTTATCAAGAAAGTTCGTGAGCGTGCAGTCGGACACGAAGTCATTGATACCCTTAATCCAGCGCAACAGATTATCAAAATCGTTGATGAGGAACTGACAGCTGTTTTAGGTTCTGATACAGCTGAGATTATCAAGTCACCTAAAATTCCGACAATCATCATGATGGTCGGTTTACAGGGAGCTGGTAAAACAACTTTTGCTGGTAAATTGGCCAACAAACTCAAGAAAGAAGAAAATGCTCGTCCTTTGATGATTGCGGCAGATATTTATCGTCCAGCTGCCATTGACCAGCTTAAGACCTTGGGGCAACAAATTGATGTGCCTGTCTTCGCTCTTGGAACAGAGGTTCCGGCTGTTGAGATTGTTCGTCAAGGTTTGGAACAAGCCCAAGCCAATCACAACGACTATGTCTTGATTGATACGGCAGGTCGTTTGCAAATTGATGAGCTTTTGATGAATGAGCTTCGTGACGTGAAAGCATTGGCTCAGCCAAATGAAATCCTGCTTGTCGTTGATGCCATGATTGGTCAGGAAGCGGCCAATGTTGCGCGTGAGTTTAATGCTCAGTTAGAAGTCACTGGGGTGATCCTTACTAAGATTGATGGGGATACTCGTGGTGGTGCGGCTCTATCTGTTCGTCACATTACTGGAAAACCAATCAAGTTCACTGGTACAGGTGAAAAGATTACAGATATCGAAACCTTCCACCCAGACCGTATGTCTAGCCGTATCCTTGGTATGGGGGATATGCTCACTTTGATTGAGAAAGCTTCTCAGGAATACGATGAGCAAAAAGCCCTTGAAATGGCTGAGAAGATGCGTGAAAACACCTTTGATTTCAATGATTTCATCGATCAGTTGGATCAGGTGCAAAACATGGGGCCAATGGAAGACTTGCTCAAGATGATTCCAGGTATGGCCAACAATCCAGCCCTTCAAAACATGAAGGTGGATGAGCGCCAGATTGCGCGCAAACGTGCCATTGTGTCTTCTATGACGCCTGAAGAGCGTGAAAATCCAGATTTGTTAAATCCAAGCCGTCGCCGTCGTATTGCTGCAGGTTCTGGAAATACCTTTGTCGAAGTCAATAAATTCATCAAAGACTTTAACCAAGCTAAACAGCTCATGCAGGGTGTTATGTCTGGCGATATGAACAAGATGATGAAGCAAATGGGTATCAATCCAAATAACCTTCCTAAAAATATGCCAAATATGGGAGGAATGGATATGTCTGCCCTTGAAGGAATGATGGGACAAGGTGGTATGCCTGACTTGTCAGCTCTCGGAGGAGCAGGAATGCCAGATATGAGCCAGATGTTTGGTGGCGGACTCAAAGGTAAAATCGGTGAATTTGCCATGAAACAGTCCATGAAACGCATGGCGAATAAAATGAAGAAAGCGAAGAAGAAACGTAAGTAAGACAAAGGAAGGCCGCGGGGCTTTCCTTTTTTAGAAAGAATTTTTTATTTTAACATTAAAAAAATCCACTCAGTCGTCTGAGTGGATTAGGTGTATTTAGACTATTAGTCTTTATTTTCGTATGGCAAAATCAAGTTCAAGATGATTCCTGTCATGGCTGATAGGGCAGTTCCTGAAAGAGTAACTGGACCAAGTTTAAGGATAGCTCCTCCAAGTCCAAGTACCAACATGGCACTAGCAATGATGAGGTTACGCATTTGAGCGAAATCAACACGTTCTTTAATCAAGACCTTCAAACCGTTGCTGGCGATAACTCCATAGAGAAGGATTGACATACCACCAAGAACAGAGTTTGGAATAGTTGAAATCAAGGCAGTGAATTTACCAAGGAAGCTAAGTGCAATCGCGATAAAGGCAGCGTTACGGATAACTGAGACAGAAGCGATACGAGTCATACCGATAACCCCTGTATTTTCTCCGTAAGTTGTATTGGCTGGTCCACCAAGGAAGGCAGAAACAGAAGTTGCGATACCGTCACCAAGAAGAGTACGGTGAAGACCTGGTTCTTTCAAGAATTGACGGCCACAGATTTGACCCAAAACAGTATGGTCTCCGATATGTTCAGAAATTGTTACGATAGCGATTGGCAAGATGGCAATAGTTTCTGGACCAAAGTAAAGATTGTACTCTTTAAAGGCACCACCTGTGCTAAATGGCAAGTAGAAACCAGGAATTTCGAACCAGTTGGCTTTAAGAACTGGTGTAAAGTCAACCAAGCCAAGAGTTAGTGCGAAGAGGTAACCACCGATAATGGCAAAGAGGAATGGAATGATTCGTAGGAAGCCTTTTCCTTTTGTATTGATAAAGGCAGCAATCAAGAAAGTAACAACCGCTACAAGAGCATTTTTCCAATTTCCGTCCGCTACAAGACCAGCGTTGGTAACAGCTGAACCTGCAAGTCCAAGACCGATAACGATAATCATAGGACCAATAATGATTGGTGGTAAGAGTTTATCAATCCATTTTGTACCTGCGAAACGAACACCGGCAGCAACAAGGACATAGATAAAACCTGTAAGGATAACCCCTGTTTGTGCAGCTGATACATCCCCTCCTAATTCCTTCATAGCTAGCGACATTGCTGTGATAAAGGCGAATGATGATCCTAGATAAACTGGAACTCTAAAACCAGTTGCGATCATGTAGATGAGTGTTCCAACACCTGAAGCAAAAAGGGCAACAGATACAGGCATTCCCAAAATCAATGGTACCAAGATGGTCGCACCAAACATGGCGAAAACGTGTTGGAAACTAAGGAGAATTCCTTTTCCAGCTGAAGGACGTTGGTCAACGTCTAGTAACAAATCAACAGTTGATTCTTGTTTCATATAAACCTCACTTTTGGGCATCAAAAAAGAGCCCATTATTTTACAGCAATAGGCCCTCAGAGTAAGACTTCTTTAAAATCTGGACTTTAAAGAGTTTCAAATATTTCTGCGTCTTCGTCACCTCACGGGATGACATTAAAAACCTTTGCTTGTGATAGTATAGCAAAAATTACAAACTTTGTAAATATTTTTTTACTAAAAAGATTAAAGCGGGCGTTTATTTGGCATGCCAGCCTTACGTGGATATTTATTTGGCGTTTCTTTTTTCTTTTCTACCACTGTGATATAACGCGGATCTCCATTTGGTAGGGCATAACTGAGATTGTCTTCGACCTTGCTAAAGAGGAGGTTGAGAGCATTTTTGGCTTCTAGTAACTCTTCTGGCGCATTGCTAGCCTTGAGTGCCAATAGTTTGCCACCGACTTTAAGGTAAGGAATGGTCAATTCAGATAGGACCTGCATACGGGCAACCGCACGAGCTGTTACAAAATCATACTGAGCACGGAAGTTCTTGTCTTGGGCAAAGTCTTCTGCACGTCCATGGTAGAAATGAACACCGTCCAAATCCAGTTCTTGAGACAATAATTGTAGGAAGTTGATGCGCTTATTTAGAGAATCAATGATAGTCACATCAAGCTGAGGATAGAGAATTTTCATCGGCAGACTAGGAAATCCTGCCCCAGCCCCGATATCAAGCAGTTTGATATTTTCATTGGGAATCAAGCCTTGAAGAATGGGTGCAATCGAATCGTAAAAATGTTTGAGATAAACTTCTTCCTTATCTGTAATAGCCGTCAAATTAATCTTTTCATTCCACTCCACCAAGAGTTCAAAATAACGTTCAAATTGTTTTTTTTGCTGGTCCGAAAGTGAAAGATTTTGCTCGGCCAGCAAGTTGTAAAATGTTTCTGGTTTCATAGTTATTTCCTTCTTTAGTATCATCTTATTTTACCACAATCATTAAAAATTTGATATACTGGTACTAATCTAAAATCAGAAAGGACTTATATCATGACTTGGATTATTCTTGGAGTTTTGGCTCTTATTGTTATTTTTGTGATTGTTAGCTATAACGGTTTGGTTAAAAATCGTATGCAAACAAAGGAGGCTTGGAGCCAGATTGATGTTCAGTTGAAACGTCGAAATGACCTCTTGCCAAACTTGATTGAAACTGTAAAAGGTTATGCTAAATATGAAGGTTCTACCCTTGAAAAGGTGGCAGAACTACGTAACCAAGTGGCGGCAGCGACTTCACCAGCAGAAGCTATGAAAGCTAGTGATGCCCTTACTCGTCAGGTTTCAGGTATTTTTGCAGTTGCAGAAAGCTATCCAGATTTGAAAGCCAGTGCCAACTTTGTTAAATTGCAAGAGGAGTTGACTAATACAGAAAATAAAATTTCTTACTCTCGTCAACTCTACAACAGTGTTGTTAGCAACTACAATGTAAAATTGGAAACTTTCCCAAGCAATATTATCTCTGGAATGTTTGGATTTAAAGCAGCAGATTTCCTTCAAACACCAGAAGAGGAAAAGGCAGTTCCTAAAGTTGATTTTAGCGGTTTAGGTGACTAAGATGTTGTTTGATCAAATTGCAAGCAATAAACGAAAAACCTGGATTTTGTTGCTGGTATTTTTCCTACTCTTAGCTCTGGTTGGCTATGCGGTTGGTTACCTCTTTATGAGGTCTGGGCTTGGCGGTTTGGTTATTGCACTGATTATCGGCTTTATCTATGCCTTGTCCATGATTTTTCAATCGACTGAGATTGTCATGTCTATGAATGGGGCACGTGAAGTTGATGAGCAAACAGCACCAGACCTCTACCATGTAGTAGAAGACATGGCCATGGTGGCTCAGATTCCCATGCCTCGTGTTTTCATCATTGATGATCCAGCCTTAAATGCCTTTGCGACAGGTTCTAATCCTCAAAATGCGGCTGTTGCTGCAACTTCAGGTCTTCTAGCTATCATGAATCGTGAAGAACTAGAAGCTGTTATGGGCCATGAAGTCAGTCATATTCGTAATTACGATATCCGTATTTCGACTATTGCTGTTGCCCTTGCTAGTGCTATCACCATGCTTTCTAGTATGGCAGGTCGTATGATGTGGTGGGGTGGTGCAGGTCGCAGACGAAGTGATGATGATCGAGATGGGAATGGCTTAGAAATCATTATGCTAGTAGTTTCTTTACTAGCTATTGTACTGGCCCCTCTCGCTGCAACCTTGGTGCAACTAGCTATTTCTCGTCAGAGGGAATTCCTAGCTGATGCTTCCAGTGTCGAGTTGACTCGCAATCCTCAAGGGATGATTAATGCCCTACGTAAGTTGGATAATAGTAAACCTATGAGTCGTCCTGTAGATGATGCCAGTAGTGCACTTTATATCAATGATCCCAAGAAAGGTGGAGGGTTCCAAAAACTCTTTTATACCCACCCACCTATCTCAGAACGTATTGAACGTTTAAAACAGATGTAAAAAGAATCCAGAGGTCGTCTCTGGATTTTTGCTATGTTCAAGATTTATATATCTTGTAGATCAACGACCTCTAAACCGTGTTCTGTTAAACGATAGATGGTCGTACAGACTTCTTTTAAGAAACGTCTGTCATGCGAAACAGTGACGAGACCGCCTGGATAAGTGGTAAAGAGTTTTCTGATTTCGGGTTGAGAAGTGGGAGAAAAGTTTCGTGTGGGTTCATCCAGAAGGAGAAAGTTTGGTTTGCGCAGGACTAAATCCAAAAGCAGGAGTTTACCCTGTTGCCCGCCAGATAAGGAGCGAATTTGATGTTGCATTTCTGGATAACTGAAATTGAGACTGGCTAAGTGAGATTGGATTTTCTGTAGTTCCTCTTTTTCTCCAGTTTGGCTGAGATAGGTTATTGGGGATAACTCCAATTGCAGTTTCTTGTAATAATCTTGTGGCATAACACCAAGCGAAATCTCTCTTTTGGCATTTAGTAGTTGTTGCAATTTGTCTAACAGAGTCGATTTTCCAACACCATTTGAGCCGATGATACCGATTTTTTCTTGGCCACGGATAGTTAGTTGTAATTCCTGAGCCAAAACGCGCTCGCTAATGGACAAATTTTCTTTTTCCAGTTGGATTAAGAGTTTAGAAACTGGTAATGGTTGGATATCTGAGAAGAAAAGTTGGATTTGTTCTTCTTCAAGTGGCTTTTGGGTCATGGACTGAGCTGCCCTTTCGTAGCGTTTTTCTTGTGAGAGGACAGTTTTCATTTTTTTAGCCAATAGGCGACCGGCAGTACTGTCTTTAGTAGCTCGAAGTGCAGTTTCTACATTTTGCTTGACTCGGCGATGTTTTTCCATGGTTTTGTCATAGGTTCTTTGGTCGCTAGCAGCTTGCTGACTTTGTCTGGTAAAATTAGCCTTTCTCTGCTCACTATAGCGATCATAGTCTAAATGCTCGACTAGCGTTTCCGCTTCTTTCCGATGCTTGACCAGTCTCAAGTGGACAATAGTATCAGCCGTTTGAGAAAGAAAGTCTTCATCATGGGAAATGAAAATAACAGTTTGCCTAATCTTTCGAATCTGACTTTTTAGCCAATCAACCGTCTCAAGGTCTAGGTCATTTGAAGGTTCATCTAAAAATAGAATCTCAAAAGGTTTTGCTAACTCATGGATAAGCTGAATTTTCAAAGCTTCGCCCCCTGATAGACTGCTAATCTTTTGGTCGCTAGCGAAACGATCATTATTAAAATGCAACTCCTCCGCCAAACGATAAAGAATACTGTAGTCTAAATCAGCAGAATCCAAAAAGAAGTAGTCGTGTAGAGTTTTCTTTTTCAGGTCCTCGGGGAGTTTTTGAGGGATGTAGGCCAGTGACTGATAGTCCGACTGGATGTCGCCTTTGATAGTGAAATCAGACAAAGCTTCCCCCATTAAAATTTTAAGTAAGGTTGATTTGCCATTTCCTTCTTCACCAATAATAGCGACCTTCTCTCCGTCTTGGATGCTCATGTTTAAGTCAGAGACAAGGTCTCGTAAATCTTTGTTTTGTGTGATGGTTAGATGATTGATGTTTATCATATGATTGCCCTTTCTAGAATGTCGATAGTGCATAACAAAAAGCTCTACTTTACCTAGTAGAGCCAAAATTTATGTCAAAAAAACTCTATTAAAATGCCAGAAAAAGAGCATAAAAGAGCACACGAAAAGAGACAAAAACAAGATCTACTAAATAAAGTTCTTTATTTGATAGACTTAGTTGTTCATGTCTCCCTTACCTCCGAGTATTTGTACCCTTATCCTATACCTTTAAGAAAATTTTGTCAACAGAAAACTGGAAATTCCAAGTTCTAAAATCCGAGTGGTAACCATTAGTAATGAACTCTTTGTCTTCCATATGAGCATCCTCCTTGCTATCATGTCTCCTTGCCTATAGTATAGTACCAAAAAATATAGTGATGAACATATTAAAAAATTCAATTCTAATTACAAAGTTTGGTGGGCTGATTTGTAGGCTTTTCATGGTATAATCAAGAGAGTAAATCTTTATGGAGGAAGTATGAAATTAAATATTCAAGAGATTCGCAAGCAGTCTGAAGGCTTGCATTTTGAACAAAGTTTAGATCTAGTCGCAGACTTGCGTGCACGTAATCAAGAAATTTTAGATGTGAAAGATATCCTTGCAGTTGGGAAAGTACAGTACGAAGACCGTATGTATTTCCTAGATTATCAGTTGTCTTATACCATTGTCCTTGCTTCAAGTCGTAGTATGGAGCCAGTTGAATTAGCTGAATCTTATCCAGTCACAGAAGTTTTCATGGAAGGTGCAACCAACCAGTTAGATCAAGAGGTTCTAGATGATGATTTGGTCTTGCCTATTGAAAATGGAGAGCTAGACCTTGCTGAGAGCGTATCAGACAATATCCTACTCAACATTCCTATTAAGGTCTTGACAGCTGAAGAAGAGGCTGGTCAAGGTTTTGTGTCGGGAAATGACTGGCAAATCATGACAGAGGAAGAATACCAAGCTCAACAAGCAGTCAAGAAAGAAGAAAACAGTCCTTTTGCAGGTTTACAAGGATTGTTTGATGGAGACGAGTAGATGGTTTTATCCAAGAAACGTGCCCGTCATGTCATAGAGGAAATTATTGCCCTCTTTCCAGATGCCAAGCCTAGTCTTGACTTTACCAATCATTTTGAACTCCTGGTTGCGGTCATGTTGTCAGCCCAGACGACAGATGCAGCGGTAAATAAGGCAACGCCAGGTCTCTTTGCTGCCTTTCCAACGCCACAAGCCATGTCTGTAGCGACAGAGAATGAGATTGCTTCACACATTTCTCGTTTGGGATTGTATCGGAATAAAGCTAAATTCCTTAAAAAATGTGCCCGACAGTTACTAGACGATTTTGACGGTCAAGTGCCTCAGACTCGAGAGGAATTAGAAAGTCTGGCAGGTGTTGGTCGCAAGACAGCCAATGTTGTCATGAGTGTGGGTTTTGGGATTCCAGCTTTTGCAGTGGATACTCATGTGGAGCGTATTTGTAAGCACCACGATATTGTCAAAAAATCAGCGACACCGCTTGAGGTGGAAAAGCGAGTCATGGATATCTTGCCACCAGAGCAGTGGTTAGCAGCTCATCAGGCCATGATTTATTTTGGAAGAGCCATTTGTCATCCTAAAAATCCAGAGTGTGACCAGTACCCACAGTTATATGACTTTAGCAATTTATAAGATGGTACATTGAAAGTTTTTGCTTGATTTTAAGCATGCTTTGTGCTATAGTAATTGATAACTAAATATTCCTTTAAACCTGTCCCGTGAGGCAGGCAAGGAGCGTGATAAAGTAGAAGGGTGAAGTCTATACTGTTTGCAGTAGGGCTCGCTTGGCTATACATTTCAAGTCTCCTTGTTTAAGGAGACTTTTCTTTTTGGAGGTTTGTCATGAAGACAAAAGAAGTTGTAGACGAATTGACAGTCAAACGAGCGATTACGCGTATTACTTATGAGATTATCGAACGCAACAAAGATTTGAACAAAATCGTCTTGGCTGGTATTAAAACTCGTGGTGTCTTTATCGCCCACCGTATCCAAGAACGTTTGGAACAGCTAGAAAATCTTTCAGTTCCGGTTGTAGAATTGGATACGAAACCTTTCCGTGACGATGTTAAAAGTGGAGAAGATACTTCTTTGGTTTCTGTTGATGTGACAGACCGTGAAGTTATCTTGGTGGATGATGTACTTTATACAGGCCGTACCATCCGCGCTGCTATTGATAACATTGTCGGTCATGGCCGTCCTGCGCGCGTGAGTTTAGCAGTCTTAGTCGATCGTGGACATAGAGAATTGCCAATCCGTCCAGATTACGTTGGGAAAAATATCCCAACCAGTCGTTCTGAAGAAATCATCGTAGAGATGGCAGAACTTGATGGCCAAGATAGAGTTCTGATTACTGAAGAAGCTTAGAAAGCTAAAGGAGTAGCCATGTCAGAAAATCAACAAGCATTGAACCATGTGGTGTCCATGGAAGACCTCACTGTTGATCAAGTCATGAAATTGATCAAGCGAGGGATTGAGTTTAAAAACGGAGCCCAGCTTCCTTATGAAGACCACCCAATTGTTTCCAATCTTTTCTTTGAGGATTCTACACGGACACATAAGTCCTTTGAAGTGGCAGAGATTAAACTGGGGCTGGAACGACTTGACTTTGATGTGAAGACTAGTTCGGTAAATAAGGGTGAGACACTTTATGATACGATCTTGACCTTATCTGCACTAGGAGTGGACGTCTGTGTGATTCGCCATCCAGAGGTCGACTACTACAGAGAGTTGATTGCTAGTCCCACGATTACGACTTCCATCATCAATGGTGGAGATGGTTCGGGCCAACACCCTAGCCAGAGCTTGCTTGATTTGATGACCATTTATGAGGAATTTGGTCACTTTGAGGGTCTTAAGGTTGCTATTGCAGGTGACTTGGACCACTCACGTGTTGCCAAATCCAATATGCAGATTTTGAAACGCTTGGGAGCTGAACTGTTCTTTGCAGGACCTGAGGAATGGAGAAGTCAAGAGTTTGCAGACTATGGACAGTTTGTAACCATTGATGAAATCATTGATCAGGTGGATGTCATGATGTTTCTTCGTGTGCAACATGAACGCCATGATAGTGGTGCAGTCTTTTCAAAAGAAGACTACCATGCCCAACATGGCTTGACTCAAGAACGTTATGACCGTTTGAAAGAAACAGCAATCCTCATGCACCCAGCTCCAGTCAATCGTGATGTAGAAATCGCAGATCACTTGGTTGAAGCACCAAAATCAAGGATTGTCCGACAAATGACCAACGGTGTCTTTGTTCGAATGGCAATCTTAGAATCCGTACTGGCGAGTAGAAACGCCAACTAAAACACAAGACGTTAAAAGACGCCAGTGAGCGTCCACGAGAGGTGAGAATATGACAAAAAGACTTCTAGTATTAGAAGATGGCACAGTTTTTGAAGGCAAGGCCTTCGGAGCAGATATTGATGTAACAGGCGAAATCGTCTTTAATACAGGGATGACCGGCTACCAAGAATCCATTACAGACCAGTCTTATAATGGACAAATCTTGACCTTTACCTATCCTTTGGTAGGAAATTATGGCATTAACCGTGATGATTACGAATCCATTATTCCAACTTGTAAGGGAGTCGTTGTTTTCGAAGAGGCACGTAGAGCTAGCAACTGGCGCAACCAAATGACCTTGGATGAATTTTTGAAAGCCAAGAAAATTCCTGGTATCTCAGGAATTGATACGCGTGCTCTGACAAAAATTATCCGTAAGCATGGTACTATGCGTGCAACCTTGACCCATGTTGGGGACAGTATGGACCATGTGACTGACCAGCTTCAAGCAACAGTCTTGCCGACAGACAATATCAAGCAGGTTTCTACTAAAACTTCCTATCCAGCTCCTGGAGTTGGTTTAAGTGTAGTGCTAGTGGACTTTGGTCTCAAGCACTCAATCCTACGTGAACTTTCTAAGCGCAACTGTAATGTGACCGTCGTTCCTTATTCGACAACGGCAGAAGAAATTCTCCATCTCAATCCTGACGGAGTTATGTTGTCAAATGGTCCAGGTAACCCAGAAGACGTTCCCCAAGCACTGGACATGATTCGTGGTGTGCAAGGGAAAATTCCAATTTTCGGTATTTGTATGGGACACCAACTCTTTGCCATGGCAAACGGTGCTAAGACTTACAAGATGAAATTTGGTCACCGTGGATTCAACCATGCAGTACGTGAAATTGCTACAGGACGAGTAGACTTTACTAGCCAGAACCATGGTTATGCAGTTAGCCGTGAGGATTTGCCAGAGCATTTGATTATCACCCATGAAGAAATCAATGACAAGTCAGTTGAAGGTGTGCGTCACAGATACCAACCTGCTTTCTCTGTTCAATACCACCCAGACGCAGCTCCTGGGCCACATGACGCTAGCTACCTATTTGACGAGTTTATCGAGATGATGGAAGCTTTTAAACAAGCAAACTAAGAACGAGTAAAAGCTCGTCGGAGAATTTATTTAATGTCGCCCTGAGAGGCGACGAATAGAAAGGAGAAGATACATTGTTCGCGGAAGTGAACACGCCCTAAGAACTGTGTGAAAAAGATAAACATTGTCTTGACGCTGAAGGCGTCTGCACCGAGTTTCCTATTTTCACTGTGTTCTTTACGGGCTTTGTATCATAAACTATGCCTAAACGTACTGATATTCAAAAAATTATGGTGATTGGTTCTGGTCCGATTATTATTGGTCAGGCCGCTGAGTTTGACTACGCTGGGACCCAGGCTTGCTTGTCGTTGAAAGAGGAAGGTTATGAGGTTGTTTTGGTGAACTCAAACCCTGCAACTATCATGACGGACAAGGAGATTGCTGACAAGGTCTATATCGAACCGATTACACTTGAGTTTGTGACGCGTATTCTTCGTAAGGAACGTCCAGATGCTTTGCTTCCAACTCTTGGTGGGCAAACAGGACTCAATATGGCCATGGAATTGTCTAAGAATGGTATCCTAGATGAGCTTGGAGTAGAACTTCTTGGGACTAAATTGTCTGCCATTGACCAAGCGGAGGACCGTGACCTCTTTAAACAATTGATGGAGGAATTGAATCAACCAATTCCAGAGTCTGAAATTGTCAACACAGTAGAAGAAGCAGTTGCCTTTGCAGCGACAATTGGCTACCCAGTCATCGTTCGTCCAGCCTTTACACTTGGTGGTACTGGTGGTGGTATGTGTGCCAACGAGGAAGAATTGCGTGAAATTGCTGAAAATGGTTTGAAGTTATCACCTGTTACCCAATGTTTGATTGAACGTTCAATCGCAGGTTTCAAGGAAATCGAATACGAAGTCATGCGTGACTCAGCTGACAATGCTTTGGTTGTTTGTAACATGGAAAACTTTGATCCAGTTGGGATTCACACAGGTGATTCCATCGTATTTGCTCCAGCGCAAACCATGTCAGACTATGAAAACCAAATGCTCCGTGACGCGAGCTTGAGCATTATTCGTGCCCTCAAGATTGAAGGTGGATGTAACGTTCAGCTAGCCCTTGATCCGCATAGCTTTAAGTATTATGTCATCGAAGTAAACCCTCGTGTATCACGTTCTTCAGCCCTTGCTTCAAAGGCAACAGGTTATCCAATTGCTAAGTTAGCTGCTAAGATTGCCGTTGGTTTGACCTTGGATGAGGTTATCAACCCAGTCACAGGTTCAACCTACGCCATGTTTGAGCCAGCTCTTGACTACGTCGTTGCCAAGATTCCACGTTTCCCATTTGACAAGTTTGAAAAGGGTGAACGTCGTCTTGGTACTCAGATGAAGGCAACTGGGGAAGTCATGGCGATTGGTCGAAACATCGAGGAATCTCTTCTTAAGGCTTGCCGCTCCCTTGAAATTGGCGTTCATCACAATGAAATGCCTGAACTTGCAGAAGTTTCTGATGATGCCTTGATTGAAAAGGTTGTGAAAGCCCAAGATGACCGTCTCTTCTATGTGTCAGAAGCTATTCGCCGTGGTTACACACCAGAGGAAATCGCTGAGCTTACAAAGATTGATATCTTCTATCTTGATAAACTCTTGCATATCTTTGAAATTGAGCAAGAATTGGGTGCCCATCCACAAGATCTAGAAGTTTTGAAAACTGCCAAACTCAATGGTTTTTCAGACCGTAAGATTGCAGAACTCTGGAATACGACAGTGGATCAAGTTCGTCAACTTCGTTTGGAAAACAAGATTGTCCCAGTTTACAAGATGGTTGATACCTGTGCGGCAGAGTTTGACTCTGAAACACCATATTTCTATTCAACCTATGGATGGGAAAATGAGTCTATCAAGTCTGATAAGGAATCTGTCCTAGTTCTAGGTTCAGGTCCAATCCGTATCGGTCAAGGGGTTGAGTTTGACTACGCAACCGTTCACTCTGTTAAGGCTATACAGGCAGCTGGCTACGAAGCTATCATCATGAACTCAAACCCAGAGACTGTTTCTACAGACTTCTCGGTATCAGACAAACTTTACTTTGAACCATTGACATTCGAAGATGTCATGAATGTTATCGACTTGGAGCAACCAAAAGGAGTTATTGTTCAGTTTGGTGGTCAAACAGCTATCAACCTTGCGGAGCCATTGGCAAAAGCGGGTGTGACCATCCTTGGAACACAGGTTGCTGACTTAGACCGAGCTGAAGACCGTGACCTCTTTGAGCAAGCTCTGAAAGACTTGAATATTCCACAGCCACCAGGACAAACAGCAACCAATGAAGAAGAAGCAGTGCTTGCAGCTCGCAAGATTGGTTTCCCAGTCCTCGTTCGCCCATCTTATGTTTTGGGTGGACGCGCTATGGAAATCGTGGAAAATGAGGAAGACCTTCGCTCTTACATGCGAACTGCTGTTAAGGCTAGTCCAGACCACCCAGTTCTTGTTGACTCCTACATCGTTGGGCAGGAGTGCGAAGTTGATGCCATTTCAGATGGTAAAAATGTACTCATTCCTGGTATCATGGAGCATATCGAACGTGCTGGTGTCCACTCAGGTGACTCAATGGCCGTTTACCCACCACAAACCTTGTCGCAAAAGGTGCAAGAAACAATCGCAGACTATACTAAACGCCTAGCAATCGGTCTTAACTGCCTTGGAATGATGAACATCCAGTTTGTTATCAAGGATGAAAAAGTCTACGTTATTGAGGTCAATCCACGTGCCAGCCGTACAGTGCCATTCCTTTCTAAGGTAACCAATATCCCTATGGCTCAAGTAGCGACTAAGTTAATTCTAGGTCAAAGACTTGAAGAACTTGGCTACCAAGATGGACTTTATCCTGAAAGTACTCGTGTTCATATCAAGGCGCCTGTCTTCTCCTTTACAAAACTAGCTAAGGTAGACAGCTTACTTGGTCCTGAAATGAAGTCAACAGGGGAAGTTATGGGTTCTGATACGACTTTGGAAAAAGCTCTCTATAAAGCTTTTGAAGCTTCTTACCTACACTTGCCAACTTTTGGTAACGTTGTATTTACCATTGCAGATGATGCCAAAGAAGAAGCCTTGGACTTAGCTCGTCGTTTCCAAAATATTGGATATGGAATCCTCGCGACAGAAGGGACAGCATCCTTCTTTGCTAGTCATGGATTACAAGCCCAACCTGTTGGTAAGATTGGTGATGACGATCAGGATATCCCAAGCTTTGTTCGCAAAGGAAGAATCCAAGCTATCATTAACACAGTGGGAACCAAACGAACTGCTGACGAAGATGGTGAGCAAATCCGCCGTTCAGCCATTGAACATGGTGTACCCCTCTTTACAGCCCTAGATACAGCTAATGCCATGCTTAAGGTACTTGAAAGCCGTAGCTTTGTCACAGAAGCGATCTAGTTGAGAAAAAATTTTCACAGTTTTAAAGCCAGCGTCATAAATCGCTGGCTTTTACAATACTGATGTTGCTTATTTCAACTATCATGCTTTCCTTAAGAATCATTCTAAAATGTGATATAATAAGGATGAATTGGAAATGAGAAACTATTTTCATTATATTTTCAAAAAATCCATTAAAAAAGTAAAGACAGATTAGAAAGTGTAAAATTCCGATGTCTTCTTACAAAAAGGTCTCTCTTTCTGAGATTAACCAATCTATTGAAACTCCCAATAACAATCATTTTTGGCAGAATCTAAAAGCATTCTTAGGACCTGGAGCTCTTGTAGCAGTTGGTTATATGGATCCTGGGAACTGGATTACCAGTGTAGTTGGTGGCGCTTCCTACAAATATAGTCTCTTATTTGTTATTTTGATTTCATCCATCATTGCCATGCAACTACAACAGATGGCCGGAAAGCTCGGTATCGTGACTAGGATGGATCTAGCGCAAGCAACAGCTCATCATGCTCCCAAATGGCTCCGCTATAGTCTGTGGGTGATTTTAGAATTGGCTTTAATGGCGACAGACTTGGCTGAAGTTTTAGGTTCAGCGATTGCCTTAAATCTTTTGTTTAAAATACCGATTATGGTCGCTATCCTCTTAACCGTTTTAGATGTATTTCTTTTACTTTTGTTGATGAAGTTTGGGTTCAAGAAGATTGAAGCTATTGTTACGACTCTTATCTTAACTATATTAGGTATTTTTTCTTATCTGGTGGCTTTATCCAATCCAAGTATTCAGGGAATATTTAGTGGTTATTTACCGACTTCGACTTTATTTGACAGTCCTCTTCCGGGACATGAGAGTCAATTGACCTTAGCTTTAGGGATTGTAGGAGCGACAGTCATGCCCCATAATCTCTATCTTCATTCATCCCTATCGCAAACAAGGAAAATTAACCACAAAGATAAGAAGGACGTCCGAAAAGCAGTGTGCTTTATGACCTGGGATTCAAATCTTCAATTGTCCTTAGCCTTTATTGTCAATTCCTTACTTCTTATTTTAGGGGCCTCTCTCTTTTTTGGTCATGCATCTGAAATTTCGGCATTCTCCCAAATGTACAATGCTTTACAGGATTCGACGATAGCAGGAGCGATAGCTAGTTCAACTCTGTCCACTTTATTTGCCCTAGCCCTCCTAGCAAGTGGACAAAATTCGACCATTACAGGCACCTTGACAGGACAGATTGTCATGGAAGGTTTTTTGCATCTTAAGTTACCTCAGTGGATTATCCGTATTGGTACACGTATTTTTGCCTTGCTACCTGTGATTATAGTCGCCGTCTTATTTGGACATCAAGAAAAGACCTTGGATCAGTTATTGGTTTATTCACAGGTCTTTCTGTCAATCGCTCTTCCGTTCTCAATCTTTCCTTTAATTTATTTGACATCTAAGAAGTCACTAATGGGAGAATTTACCAATGCCAAGTGGAACACAATCCTAGGTTACGCAGTTGCAATTGTCTTAACCATTCTTAATATCAAACTTCTTTTCGATATTTTTTAAACTTGTTTAAATTAAGTCTTAAGTATTAGCTTGAAGATTGAAAAAGTGATAATAGTAGTGGTTGGTTTATGAAATGAAGTACTAAAAAGAGGTTGGGGAAAAACTCAATTTCAGTAGAAAATGAAGTAAATCTTCCCACAATAAAACGCATAGTATCAAGTTTTTTCATACCTAATATTATGCGTTTTTTTGATTTTAAAGACTTTTTCCCAGCCTCTTTGTAGTTTATATGATAACCCTCAATCAGTTTTTACGATAAGCTTTAATACTATGACTATACCATTCTTGCATTTCTTTTGATGGTGGTGTCATATAATCGCCATACATCTGGGTTAAAAATTGGTCATATTTTTTAGGAACAGGCAACATACGGCCTTCAAACTCAGTTAAGATGAGTTCTTTAAAGGTCTCAACTGGGAAGACTTCTTTCATTCCTTCTTTACCAATCCCAATTCCTCCTTCATATTGAGGATTGCTGGTTGCAACATTCTTGACTAGCCGATCAATTTTCTTGTAAAAGTAGCGAGGATTGACAAATCGAAGTGCGTACCAGCTACATAATCTTAGAAAATCTTTTAATTTGCTATCACCGTGAACCGCGCGTGATTTTTTGATATAAGCTAGTTGACGAAGGGCCACATACTTATAACTCTTGTCGACAATGCTCAAATCTGTAAAGCGATCAATTGGGAAGACATCGATAAAGAGACTAGTGTCATGACGCTTGTACTTAACATGGTCTTCGATAACGGTAGAAGTATCTAAAATCGATGCAAAATTATGGAAGTACCAAGAAGAGGTATCGTAGGAAAGAACCTTGTAGCGAGGGTGATTTTCTTCCTCAATAATCTTCAATAAACGTTCATAATCTTCACGATAGAGAGAAATATCAATATCATCATCCCAAGGAATCATACCTTTGTGGCGGATAGCTCCAAGCATGGTTCCATAACTGAGAAAATAAGGAATATTATGTTTCTTACAAGTCTCATCAATATAATCTAGCAGAGCTAGTTGGATTTCTTTAATTTCTTCTTTTTCTAAATATTGCATCCTAATCCTCCAATTTGTAGGCATGAAATTCATGACTGTAGAAGCGTTTTTCTTCAGGTGGCAAGGTCATATAATTCCCGTAAAATTGAGTCAAAATAGTATCAAATTTTTCAGGTGCAGGAAGGGTCAAATTCTCAAAGGGTAAATCAATTGTGTTATCAAAGGTACCACTTGGGAAGACTTCCTTTTCCTTAAATTTAGAAGGGATAAAGGCCATATATTGACCATTCTCACGACTATATTTTTGAATTTCTTTCTCGATTTTATTTGCAAAATAACGAGGAGAAGCAGGTCGAAGGAGCAACCAAAAGGCTGTTCGTATCCAATCTTTTAAAAGGCTGTCTTTATAGACGATATTTTTGTGTTTGCTGAAAGACAGAAGTTTAAAACTTTCCAGTTTATAACAAGTATCAATAACCTTAGGATCATCAAATCGGTCCATAGGGAAAATGTCAATAAAGACACCAGACTCATAGGTTTTTGTATTTCGAGTATCGATTATTTTAGTCGTACTGTCGGTTATTTTGATAAAGTTGTTAAAGTAGTTCTTATCTGTCTCTAAGGATAAGAGCTTATATTTGCTTTTTTCCTTTTGAAAAATGTTAATAAATCGTTGATAGTCTTCTCGAGGCATAGATAAATCAATATCGTCGTCCCAAGGGATAAATCCCTCATGTCGAACTGCCCCAATCAGAGTCCCGTAGTTAATAATATAGTTGATATTGTGCTTTTTACAGAGAGTATCAATATAATCCAAAATTTCTAATTCAATTTGTTTGGCATCTTCAATGGTTAGTTGTTTCATTTTAAACTCCTATGATTTTTTGAATTTATTTTTTAAGGCTAGGACATGGTTTAAAAATTCATAGAAAATGCTATCTTTTGTGAAGACAAGTAGACCAATATAAGAGATGGCTGATAGCAAGACAATCAAACCAGTATTAATCAAAAATGGCAAATTAATGACCATATCCACAGGATACAAGAAATTGATCAGTAAATAAATTGCTACAAAGGAAAGTGAAAAGAGAGAGTATCGAACAGTATAGCTGAAGATATGTCCCAAGTGAATAAGCTGTTTTCTATGGATGAAGATGATATAGAAGACAAGTAGAGAGGTCTCTGATAGCATAGTTGTGAGTAGGTAGTATTCAGGAGCCACGATATGGTTGAAAAAGAGGAGACTATTTAAGCCCAAATTGAGTAGCCCAGCAAAGACTGTGTAAACTGTAATACGTTTTTCATAGCCATTTGTAAAGAGAATTTGTGAACCAAGAATGGTATCTAGAGCTAGGATAATCGTCCGAAAAGCGAAGAGAGAGGTCAAGATGCCACCTCCGATATATTTTTCACTACCGTATAGTAGGATGGCATTTGGCCCTAAAACCATGAGACCAAAACTTAAAGGAATGATAAAGAAGTTAAAGATTCGACTACCTCTATTAACCAAGGAAACATAGGCTTCCTTGTCTCCTTTCCCTAGATAGTAACTGAGACGGGGCACACTCACTCCAATTGCACCAGTCACCACACCAGCTATAACGGTCACAATTCGTTGAGCCATAGTATAGTAACTAACGTTGACATCAATCCCTGTTTTAACGAGGAAGAGGCGATCCAAAAAAGTGAAGAGCATATTGGCATTGGCAAATACCAACATGGCTGTCAGAGGAAGAAAGAGGGGTTTAAAATCACTTAGGTGAATTTTAACAAGTTTGATGTCTCTTTTAATCCAAAAATAACTAATCAGGTAGTTAATCAGTGTCGATAAACTCATCACCAGTGTATAGACAACAATATCGTGCTCATTTTTGACAAAAAGGAAAATAGAGACCAACATCAGGATACGGATGAAAGCTGTTTTGTAAAAGAGAAAACTGTAATTTTCCAGAGCTTCATTGACCCACTCGATTGAAAAAATCTGGGCAATGAGTTGAATCCCCATAACAAGGTAGACCTTTTTGACGATTGGATTATCAGTAAAGAAGAGAGGATAGGCAAGGATATAGACAGCGGTGGTCAAAATTGTACAAGCTATGCACAAATAAAAAAGACTAGAGAAGGTTCTATTCAGATCTTTTTTGTTATCCTTGACATTACTGATGGCCCGTAAACCGTAGTTATAGACTCCATAAGTCGCAAAGGGTAAGAAAAATGACAAAATAGTATCAACTGAGTTGAAGTAACCATAGTCAGTCCGGTCCAAGACACGCGCGACGTAGGTACCAGTTAAGATGGGAAAAATAATATTTAAGACACGAATTCCCATGTAAGATAGAGCGTTTAATTTTATACTTTTCATTCAATTTACCTCGTTTTTCATTATATCATAAAGTCAGCTAATAAGAAATGAAGGGCAGTAATACTCTTCGAAAATCTCTTCAAACCACGTCAGTGTCGCCTTACCGTACTCAAGTACAGCTTACGGCTAGCTTCCTAGTTTGCTTTTTGATTTTCATTGAGTATAAGTCAAGTAATCACTTTGAAGTTTCAAAGTTTAATTTTAAGTTTTCTTTAAGGAAACTATATTATTCTGAAGAACTCTAAAATTTCACAGCCATTTATTAGTAATGACTACAGAATTCCTAGTCATTACTAGAAATGGACTAGTTTCTTTGAATAATAGAACTGCTTAACCCTCCTATTCTAGAAAGGGAGGTCTAGTATTTCTTTCATGATAGGGCTAGATTGTGGTATAATAGAGAGAATAAGTTTTTTTAGTAAGACAAAGGAGAAAATAGATGATTTATGCAGGAATTCTTGCCGGTGGAACTGGCACACGCATGGGAATCAGTAACTTGCCAAAACAATTTTTAGAGCTAGGTGATCGACCTATTTTGATTCATACAATTGAAAAATTTGTCTTGGAACCAAGCATTGAAAAAATTGTGGTTGGTGTTCATGGAGACTGGGTTTCTCATGCAGAGGATCTTGTAGATAAATATCTGCCTCTTCATAAGGAACGTATCATCATTACAAAGGGTGGTGCTGACCGCAATACAAGTATTGAAAAAATCATTGAAGCCATTGATGCTTATCGTCCACTTACACCAGAGGATATCGTTGTTACCCACGATTCTGTTCGTCCATTTATTACACTTCGCATGATTCAAGACAATATCAAACTTTGTCAAGATCATGACGCAGTGGACACAGTGGTAGAAGCGGTTGATACTATCGTTGAAAGTACCAATGGTCAATTCATTACAGATATTCCAAATCGTGCTCACCTTTATCAAGGACAAACACCTCAAACATTCCGTTGCAAGGACTTCATGGACCTTTACGGTTCTCTCTCTGCTGAAGAGAAAGAAATCTTGACAGATGCATGTAAAATCTTTGTCATTAAAGGAAAAGATGTAGCCTTGGCCAAGGGTGAATACTCAAATCTGAAGATTACAACAGTAACAGATTTGAAGATTGCAAAAAGTATGATTGAGAAAGACTAGTAAAATGATTAATCAAATTTATCAACTAACTAAGCCTAAGTTTATCAATGTCAAATACCAGGAAGAGGCTATTGACCAAGAAAATCATATCCTTATCCGTCCCAACTACATGGCTGTCTGTCATGCGGATCAGCGTTACTACCAAGGAAAACGTGATCCAAAGATTTTGAATAAAAAGCTTCCAATGGCAATGATTCACGAGTCATGTGGAACCGTTATTTCTGACCCGACCGGAACCTATGAGGTTGGGCAAAAAGTTGTCATGATTCCCAATCAGCCTCCTATGCAGAGCGATGAAGAATTCTATGAGAACTACATGACAGGGACCCATTTCTTGTCTAGTGGATTTGATGGCTTTATGAGAGAGTTTGTTTCTCTCCCTAAAGATCGTTTGGTGGCTTATGATGCCATTGAAGACACGGTTGCAGCGATTACAGAGTTTGTCAGTGTCGGCATGCACGCTATGAATCGTCTATTGACTCTTGCTCATAGCAAGCGGAACCGAATCGCCGTTATCGGAGATGGAAGTTTAGCATTTGTGGTTGCCAATATTATCAACTATACTTTGCCAGAAGCAGAGATTGTGGTTATTGGTCGTCATTGGGAAAAATTGGAACTTTTCTCATTTGCCAAAGAATGCTATATTACTGACAATATTCCTGAAGATTTGGCCTTTGACCATGCTTTTGAGTGTTGTGGTGGTGATGGTACTGGACCAGCTATTAATGACTTGATTCGCTACATTCGTCCTCAGGGAACGATTCTTATGATGGGAGTTAGCGAGTATAAAGTCAATCTCAATACTCGCGATGCCTTAGAAAAGGGCTTGCTCTTGGTTGGGTCCTCTCGTTCTGGTCGCATCGATTTTGAAAATGCAATCCAAATGATGGAAGTCAAGAAATTTGCCAATCGTCTTAAAAATATCCTTTATCTAGAAGAACCTGTAAGAGAAATTAAAGATATTCACCGTGTCTTTGCAACCGATTTAAACACAGCCTTTAAAACCGTGTTTAAGTGGGAAGTATAAGAACTGGAGGTTAATTGTGGAGAAAATTATTAAAGAAAAAATTTCTTCCCTACTTAGTGAAGAAGAGGAAGTCCTCAGTGTTGAACAACTGGGGGGAATGACCAATCAAAACTATTTGGTCAAAACAACAAATAAGCAATACATTGTTAAGTTCTTTGGTAAAGGGACAGAAAAACTGATCAATCGTCAAGATGAAAAGTACAATCTTGAACTACTAAAGGATTTAGACTTAGATGTAAAAAATTATCTTTTTGATATTGAAGCTGGTATCAAAGTAAATGAGTATATCGAATCTGCAATCACGCTTGATTCAAATACAATCAAGACTAAATTTGATAAAATTGCTCCAATATTACAAACCATTCATGCGTCTGGCAAGGAATTAAGAGGAGAATTTGCTCCTTTTGAAGAAATCAAAAAATACGAATCCTTGATTGAAGAAAAAATCCAGTATGCCAACTATGAAGCTGTTCGAGAAGAAGTCTTCTCCTTAGAGAAAAGACTGGCTGACTTAGGTGTTGACAGAAAATCTTGTCATATTGATTTGGTGCCTGAAAACTTTATCGAATCACCTCAAGGACGACTTTATCTGATTGACTGGGAATATTCATCAATGAACGATCCAATGTGGGATTTGGCTGCTCTCTTTTTAGAGTCTGAATTCACTCTTCAAGAGGAAGAAGACTTCTTATCTCACTATGAGAGTGACCAAACACCTGTCTCTCGTGAAAAGATTGCCATTTATAAAATTTTACAAGATACTATTTGGAGTCTATGGACAGTCTACAAAGAAGAGCAAGGTGCAGATTTTGGTGACTATGGTGTCAATCGTTATCAAAGAGCTGTTAAAGGTTTGTCATATTATGGAGGTTCAGATGAAAAATAAAAATGGAGTTTCTTTTGGTCTACTCTCAGGTATTTTCTGGGGGTTAGGTCTAACAATTAGTGCTTACATCTTTTCAATTTTTACAGATTTGTCGCCCTTTGTGGTGGCCGCTGCTCATGATTTCTTGAGTATCTTTATCTTACTAGCTTTTCTTTTAGTAAAAGAAGGAAAAGTTCGTCTCTCAATTTTCTTAAATATTCGCAATGTGAGTGTGATCATCGGAGCCTTGCTAGCAGGTCCTATCGGTATGCAGGCCAATCTTTATGCGGTTAAGTATATCGGAAGTTCCTTAGCGTCATCTGTATCGGCTATCTACCCTGCGATTTCAGTTTTATTGGCTTTCTTCTTTTTGAAGCACAAGATTTCGAAAAATACTGTCTTTGGAATTGTCTTGATTATTGGAGGGATAATTGCTCAGACCTATAAGGTAGAACAGGTCAATTCCTTCTACATTGGAATTCTCTGTGCTTTGGTTTGTGCTATTGCATGGGGAAGTGAGAGTGTTCTTAGCTCTTTTGCCATGGAAAGTGAATTGAGTGAAATCGAAGCCCTCTTGATTCGTCAAGTGACTTCATTCTTATCTTATCTTGTGATTGTGCTCTTCTCTCATCAGTCATTTGCAGAAGTAGCCAATGGACAATTGCTAGGTCTTATGATTATCTTTGCAGCCTTTGATATGATTTCTTACTTGGCTTATTATATCGCTATCAATCGCTTGCAACCAGCCAAGGCTACAGGCTTGAACGTGAGCTATGTAGTATGGACTGTCTTGTTTGCAGTTATTTTCTTGGGTGCACCGCTAGATATGCTGACAATTATTACGTCACTTGTCGTTATTGCTGGAGTTTATATTATTATTAAAGAATAAAGGAGATTCGTGTGAAAGCCATTATCTTAGCAGCGGGATTGGGAACTCGCTTGCGTCCTATGACTGAAAATACCCCTAAAGCCTTGGTTCAGGTTAATCAAAAACCTTTGATTGAATACCAAATTGAGTTTCTCAAAGAAAAAGGGATCAATGACATCATCATCATCGTTGGTTACCTTAAAGAACAATTCGATTACTTGAAAGAAAAATACGGTGTCCGCCTCGTTTTCAATGATAAATACGCTGACTACAATAACTTTTACTCTCTCTATCTTGTAAAAGAAGAATTAGCTAACAGCTATGTTATTGATGCTGATAATTATCTCTTTAAAAATATGTTCCGCAATGATTTGACACGTTCGACTTATTTTAGTGTTTATCGTGAAGATTGTACCAACGAATGGTTCTTGGTCTATGGAGATGACTACAAGGTTCAAGACATTATTGTTGATAGCAAGGCAGGTCGCATCCTTAGTGGTGTATCCTTCTGGGATGCTCCAACAGCAGAAAAGATTGTCAGCTTTATCGACAAGGCCTATGCAAGTGGTGAATTTGTAGATCTCTATTGGGACAATATGGTTAAGGATAATATCAAAGAGCTAGATGTCTATGTTGAAGAATTAGAAGGCAATAGCATCTATGAAATCGATAGTGTCCAAGACTATCATAAATTAGAAGAAATTCTTAAAAACGAAAATTAAAAATTCCAACATCTGGCTGAAATAGTCGGATGTTTTTTGATTTTTTTACGAATAGATAGATGAGTAGAAAAAGAAATGGAGCTATTTATGAAAATTACAAACTATGAAATCTATAAGTTAAAAAAATCAGGTTTGACCAATCAACAGATTTTGAAAGTGCTAGAATACGGTGAAAATTTCGATCAAGAACTGTTGTTAGGCGATATTGCAGATATATCAGGTTGCCGAAATCCAGCTGTTTTTATGGAACGTTATTTTCAGATAGACGATGTGCATCTGGAGAAGGAGTTTCAAAAATTTCCATCTTTCTCTATTTTAGATGACTGTTATCCTTGGGATTTGAGTGAAATATATGACGCGCCTGTACTTTTATTTTACAAGGGAAATCTGGACCTCTTGAAATTTCCTAAGATAGCGGTTGTGGGTAGTCGTGCTTGTAGCAAACAGGGAGCTAAGTCAGTTGAAAAAGTTATTCAGGGCTTGGAAAATGAACTGGTTATTGTCAGTGGATTAGCCAAGGGCATTGACACAGCAGCTCATATGGCAGCTCTGCAGAATGGTGGTAAAACCATTGCAGTGATTGGAACAGGACTGGATGTGTTTTATCCTAAAGCCAATAAACGCTTGCAAGACTACATCGGAAATGATCATCTAGTTCTCAGTGAGTATGGACCTGGTGAACAACCTCTGAAATTTCATTTTCCTGCCCGTAATCGCATCATAGCTGGACTTTGCCGTGGCGTGATTGTAGCAGAGGCTAAGATGCGCTCAGGTAGTCTCATCACCTGTGAGCGAGCAATGGAAGAAGGGCGCGATGTTTTTGCTATTCCTGGTAGCATTTTAGATGGACTATCAGACGGTTGCCATCATTTGATTCAAGAAGGAGCAAAATTGGTCACAAGTGGGCAGGATGTTCTTGCGGAATTTGAATTTTAATACTCTTCGAAAATCAAATTCAAACCACGTCAGCTTCACCTTGCCGTACTCAAGTACAGCCTGCGGCTAGCTTCCTAGTTTGCTCTTTGATTTTCATTGAGTATAAGAAGAAAGTCCGCTTACTAGACAAACTTTTCTTCTATATATAGTAGCTAAGTCTTGACAGTTATGGCAAAATGGTTTACACTTTATAAAGTTTATTACTTTGAAAAGGTGTGATACTGTGGCCACGGCAACAAAAAAGAAAAAATCAACAGTTAAAAAAAATCTAGTCATCGTGGAGTCGCCTGCTAAGGCGAAAACGATTGAGAAATATCTAGGCAGGAACTACAAGGTTTTAGCCAGTGTCGGGCATATCCGTGATTTGAAGAAATCCAGTATGTCCGTCGATATTGAAAATAATTACGAACCGCAATATATCAATATCCGAGGAAAAGGTCCTCTCATCAATGACTTGAAAAAAGAAGCTAAAAAAGCTAATAAAGTCTTTCTGGCGAGTGACCCGGACCGTGAAGGAGAAGCGATTTCTTGGCATTTGGCTCATATCCTTAATTTGGATGAGAATGATGCTAACCGTGTGGTCTTCAATGAAATCACCAAGGATGCAGTTAAAAATGCTTTCAAAGAGCCACGCAAGATTGATATGGACTTGGTCGATGCTCAACAAGCTCGTCGTGTCTTGGACCGCTTGGTAGGCTATTCGATTTCGCCTATTTTATGGAAAAAGGTTAAGAAGGGCTTGTCAGCAGGGCGCGTACAGTCTATTGCCCTTAAACTTATCATTGACCGTGAGAATGAAATCAATGCCTTTCAGCCTGAAGAATACTGGACAATTGATGGCGTCTTTAAAAAGGGAACCAAGCAATTCCAGGCTTCCTTTTATGGAGTAGATGGTAAAAAGCTGAAACTGACTAGTAATGATGAGGTTAAGGAAGTCTTGTCTCGTCTAACTAGTAAAGACTTTTCAGTGGATCAGGTAGATAAGAAAGAGCGCAAGCGCAATGCTCCTTTACCTTATACTACTTCATCTATGCAGATGGATGCTGCCAATAAAATCAATTTCCGTACTCGAAAAACCATGATGGTTGCCCAACAGCTCTATGAAGGAATTAATATCGGTTCTGGTGTTCAAGGTTTGATTACCTATATGCGTACCGATTCGACTCGTATCAGTCCAGTAGCGCAGAACGAAGCAGCAAGTTTCATTACGGACCGTTTTGGTAGCAAGTATTCTAAGCATGGTAGCAAGGTCAAAAATGCATCAGGAGCTCAGGATGCCCACGAGGCTATTCGTCCGTCTAGTGTCTTTAATACACCTGAAAGTATTGCTAAGTATCTGGATAAGGATCAGCTTAAGCTTTATACCCTTATCTGGAATCGTTTTGTGGCTAGCCAGATGACAGCGGCCGTCTTTGATACCATGGCTGTTAAATTGTCTCAAAATGGGGTCCAATTTGCTGCTAATGGTAGTCAGATTAAGTTTGATGGTTATCTTGCTATTTATAATGATTCTGACAAGAATAAAATGTTACCAGATATGGCTGTTGGAGATGTTGTCAAGCAGGTCAATAGTAAACCAGAGCAACATTTTACTCAACCACCTGCTCGCTATTCTGAAGCAACACTGATCAAGACCTTGGAGGAAAATGG